>JACQTL010000022.1 GCA_016210805.1 Actinomycetota bacterium
CGTCCGGGGGCGGGAGCGGGACCGGCGGCGGGTCAGGGTCGGGCGGAGGCGGCTCGGGGGGCGGTGGCTCCGGAGGCGGGAGCCCTCAGCCCGGACCCACGGGTCCTCCCCCGCCGCCCGTGGAGAACGCGTTCGCGCTGGGGACCTTCCGGACGATCCCGGGTGCCGATACGAGCTGCCCGGCGGGCTTCGACTGCCAGCAGTACTCGGTGACCTGCTCGGGGATCCCCGACGCCAGGGCCGGAACCCTCGCCGCCGCCCCGGCCACGGGACCGCCCCGGGGGCTCGTGATGTTCTTCTCGGGCGGCTCGGGGAGCAAGTGGTGGGGCGACGCCGACGCCGCCACGATCGGCTTCATGAACGACCTCAGAGCCGACGGGTTCCACCTCGTCGTGGTCCGGTGGCACAAGTCGTGGCTGGACGCGCCCTCCGGTCAGGACATCGGGCCCGACAGGCTGGCCTGCCAGCCGGCCACCACGATCCGGTGGGTCCACGACAACCTGTACGCACCGCTGGGGGTCTCGGCGGGTCCGGGGCGATGCGGCTTCTGCCTGACCGGCTCGAGCGGCGGGGCCTCGCAGGTCGCCTACCCCCTCAGCCATTTCGGGCTCGACGTGATCGTGGACGCCATCGTCCCCACCGGCGGACCCCCGCACGCGGCGCTGGCCAAGGGGTGCCTGCGGAACCCGGCCGAGGAGGAGTACTGGTACGACGGGGCCAGCGTCAAGACGATCGACGCGTCCTACGGCCACTACGGACCCGACGGCCCCTGCCAGACGCACCAGCCCACCTTCGCGAACCGGTGGGCGGCCACGAGCGTGGACACGTCGGGGAGCGACTACCGCTACGAGCAGACGCGCGTCGTCGTGCTGCTCGGCTCCCGCGACCGGGTACTCCCCCACGCCCGGGACTACGTGCAGCGGCTCCAGCAGGCGGGGAGCCCGGCGGCCACCCTCCAGCTCGTGGACAACACCGGCCACGAGGTCGGGGCGACCCCCGAGGGCCGGGCCGCGATCCGCCAGGCCCTCCTGGCCTGACCGCGAAGAACCTCACCGGACCGGACCTTAGCCCGGCTTCGTCCAGGACCGGAGACCCCGGTCGGGGTCCCAGGCCATGAGCCGTTCGGAGCCGTCGCCGAACCGGACGTAACCGGCGCGCTCCACGTCGAGCGAGAACAGGTGGTAGGCGCCCTCCTCCGGCGCCCAGTCGATCCGGGCCCGGATCGACTCCCGGTAGGCGGCTCGGAGGTCGGGGTCCTCCACGTCGAGGGCCCGCCCGTAGAGCTTCAGGTCGCCGTCCGTTCCCTCCCGGTCGCAGGTCACGCTGTGGACCACGGTCCGGGGGTCGCCGAGGAGGTCGAGCGCCTTGGGCGAGCGCCACATCATGCCCAGGAACAGGTGCCCGGCGGCGACGTCCACCTCGCACGGGCTGATCCTCGGTCCGCCGTCTCCCCGGAGTGTCCCGACCATCACCAGCTGATCCCGGCGGAACCTGTCCTCGGCGAGCCCGGCGATCTCCGGGCAGGCCTCCGCGAACCCGTCCCACCGCAAACGCCCTTCCTCCTCGTGATGTCCTGAGCGGGAGCATGACGCGAACCGCGCACGGCCGCCCGCGGGACGGACGCGACCCGTCGGCTGCGACGAGGAGCGCGCGTACGAGCGAGCCAGCGAGCGAGCGAGCGAGCGGGAGGGGTGGGATTCGAACCCACGGGCGGGTCGCCCCGCCATCGGTTTTCAAGACCGACGCCTTCGTCCGCTCGGCCACCCTCCCGGGGCCATGGTAGCGGCCCGCGCGCGGCTTCCCCGGAAGCGCTTCCCCGCCATTTCCCCGGATGACCTGGTCGGGTCCGGGGCGCGCGGGTTAGGGTTGAGCGCCGATGGAACGTCCAAGGCCCCGGCCATGCCCGCACCGATGACGACACCGAAGAGCTCGCGCAGGCTGCTGGCCCTCTCGGTGAGCGCGGCGTTGCTGTCCGGATGCACGGCGGTGAGCCCGCAGCCACCCCCGGACAGCGAGAGCTCCGGCGCCTCGCCGTCGTCTTCGGTGTCGCCCTCGCCCTCCCCTTCCCCCTCCCCCACGGTCGAGCCCCTGGACGACGACGAGTACCAGGAGGAGCTGGACCAGGCCTCTGCGGCCGTCGCGGATTCAGTGGCCCGAGTGGCCGGCGCCACGAGCTACGCCGCGCTGGTGCGGCAGGTCCTCCGGGCCCGGGGCGTGGTGGAGCGGCAGGCCGGCCGCCTGGGCCGCCTGGTGGCTCCGGTGGACGTCGCGGAGTCGCACGGAGAGCTGGTCGGGGCCCTGCGGAGGTTCGCGTCCTCCTTCCTAAAGACGGCCCAGGAGGTCGACGACCACAAGCTCTGCGCCGCCCCCTCGGTGATGTCCCGCCTCGGCGGAGTCCCCTCGGCCTCGGCCCTGCGGGCCGCGGAGAAGGCCCTGCGCCAGGCCGGCTTCGACGTCGAGAAGATGGCGCCGAAGGCCGTCGCGATGGCGGAGCGCAGCCTGGCCAACGGCACGTTCATCGTGTCGGGTCTCCGCAATGGCCGGGGCCGGATGACGATCGAGAACATCCGGGGGCAGGACGTCGTGATCACGTTCTCGCTGGACGGGAAGACCCCCACGATCTCCGTCTACGTCACGGGTGGAACCAACTTCACGATCTCCGGGTTCCGCGACGGGAGCTACTGGATCTACGCGGCGCGAGGGGTGGACTGGAGCGGCGAGCTCGGCACGTTCACTCGGAGGTGCGAGTTCGCCAAGTTCGAGACCCCGTTCTCGTTCTCCACCAGGTACACCTCGACGTACGTCGAGTACACGACCGGGACCCTGCGGTTCGGAGGCGAGCCCTTCGGCGAGGACTCCACCGGCGCCCAGCCGATCGACCCGGGGGAGTTCCCCGGCTAGCTCCTCAGCGGGGCCGGTCTTCGCCGACGAAGACGATCGTGAGTCGCTGGTTCCCGTCGCGATAGGTGAACCTCGCGGGCCGGAAGTCGGTGCTGCCGTCGAAGGTGATCCACGCCTCGCGGGTGCGGCCGGCGACGATCCGCTCGGTCAGCGACCAGAACTCGTCCGGCTCCTGCACCACGTCCGAGACGTTCACCGGGCGGTACACGCGACCGTCCCTGGCCACGATCATCACCCGGTTCCGCTCGAAGACCACCGCGCGGCCCGACAGGTTGCGGAACTCGAACCTGAAGAAGTAGAGGTCGTACCCCGCCTCCTCCCACGAGGTGCAGTCCGACTGGTACGCGACGGGCCCGTTCCCGATCTCGTGGCCGACGCACTCGTCCCTCGGAAGCGGAGGGAGCCCGACCACCCGGATCTCCACGCGCTTGCCCTCGGCGAAGCCGTCGAACGCGGCCACCGTCCGGATCGACCTCGGGCTGGCCGACGGCGTGGCCGTGACGGACGGGCTGGGCGACGTCGGGACCGTGGGAGGGGGGGTCGTCGTGGTGGGAGGGGGCGAGAGGCCCCGCTCGTCGGGGTCACCCTGCCCCGACACCAGGGCCAGGGCGGTGATCCCAACCCCCACGAGGACGGCCACGCCGATCGCCCAGGCCCACCAC
>JACQTL010000046.1 GCA_016210805.1 Actinomycetota bacterium
CGCCACGTCCTCCCCGATGAAGAAGACGCGCTCGTCCCGTTCCATCTCCTGGGCGAGGGCCACCGCCACGGCGTCGCGATACGTCATCTCCGCCACGACGACCCCCCGTCGGCCCACACGTCGTCGAGGACGGTCGCGGGATCCGGCGGAGGACCGTTCACGGCCTCGTCGGTGGCCCGGTCCACGGCGGCGGCGACCTCGGCGTCGATCTCGTCCAGCCGGACGGGATCCACACCGTCGGCCAGGAGCCGAGCCCGGTAGGAGGGCACGGGATCGCGGGCCAGCCACGCGGCCACCTCATCGTCCGGCCGGTACTTGCCGGGGTCGGCCCGGGAATGACCCCCGTGCCGGTACGTCTTGGCCTCGACGAGGGCCGGCCCGCCGCCCTGCCGGGCCCGTTCCACGAACGTCACGGCGAGGCCGTGCACCTCCTCGACGTCGTTGCCGTCGACGATCAGGTATTCCAGCCCGTAGGCGGAGGCTCGATCCGCGGCCGGGTGCTCCACGGCCGTGACGCTCGAGATCGGCGTGTACTCCATGTACATGTTGTTCTCGCAGACGAACACGACGGGCAGGCGCCACACGGCCGCCAGGTTGAGCGCCTCGTGGAAGGCCCCGATGTTGGTGGTCCCGTCGCCGAAGAAGCACACGGCCACCTGACCGGTGCCGAGCTCCCGGGCGGCCCAGGCCGCGCCGGCCGCGATCGGCAGGTGGGCCCCCACGATCGCGTAGGAGCCCATGGCCCCGTGCTCGACGCTGGTGAGGTGCATGGAGCCGCCCTTGCCGCCGAGGATCCCGTTGCCCCGACCGATCAGCTCGGCCAGGAGCGGACCCATGGGGGCCCCGCGGGCCAGCGTGTGGGCGTGGCCCCGGTAGGTGCAGTAGGTCAGGTCGTCGGGACGCATCGCCTCGGCGAAGCCGGCCGCGATGGCCTCCATGCCCAGGGCGAGGTGGCTGGTCCCCTTGACCAGGTTCTGCATGAACAGGTCGTGGGCCCGCTTCTCGAACGCCCGGATCTCCATCAGGCGCCGGTAGAGCCGGATCCGCTCCTCCGCCGTCCGTTCGACGGCCCCGGCCCATCGCCCCGGGTCGCCGGTCGTGCCCTCCCGATCGACATTGACCCCCGGCATCGCCACACTCCTGCCACGTTGGTGCAATCGTTTGTCCGGCCGCCGAGGATAGCACCCGGGCCCCGGACCGGCCAGGCGGGAGCCGGTCCGACTAGGAGGACCCCGGGTGTGCTCGCCCGGCCAGGGCCTCGACCGGGAGGGCCTCCTCGGGATGGCCGGACCACCGCCACAGGAGGGTGGCGACGGTCGCCGCCACGAACAGTGTCAACACGCCTCCCCATGCCAGGTCGTACCCGCCGGCGTCGGCCAGCACCCCGAAGACCAGGGGCCCCACGCCGAACCCGACCGAGGATCCGAGGTGCACTACCCCCGACGCCGCCCCGACCGCTTCCGCACCCACGTCGGCGATCAGGCCGAGCGCCCCCACGGCGTGCCAGGCCATCATGCTCACTCCGGACATCGCGGCGCCGATCCAGAGCAACCAGACCCCCTGCCCACCGGCGCCCCAGAACGCCGCCGTGGCGGCCACCGACACCGCGCTGATCGTCGCCAGGGGGGTGGTCACCGTGCGGAAGCGGGCGCCGTGCCATCCCCACACGATCCGCGCTCCCACGCTCACGACCCCGATCACGCTCGCCATGAGGCCTGCCTCCGCGGGGGACATGTCCAGCACCTCCTGCCCGTACAGGGGGAGGAAGGCCAACACGCCGGCGACGCCCGTGGCCACGGCGAAGCCGATCCCGGCCAGCCACCACATCGTCGTCCGCGACCGGCGCGGAAGCGGCTCACGGGGGCGGCGCTCCGGCACCGGCTCCGACCCGAGCGTCGCCCACAGACCGACCAGGCCCAGCGCGGGGATCACCACGGTGAGCGCCAGGGCGGGCCGCCAGCCCAGGGCCGACGCGGTGACCGGGAGGGCGGCCCCGGCCACCAGCACTCCGAGCGGTGGCCCGGCCTGCTTGAAGCCCACCACCGAGCCCCGGTGCCGGGGCGGCACGTGCACGGCGATCAGCTTGTCGGTCGCCGGGTTCCCCGAGGCGAGCGCCAGCCCCGCCGCCGCGCTGACGGCGAGCATCCACCCGTACGACGGCGAGGTGGCCAGACCCACCGTCGTGGCCGCCGCGACCAGGAGCAGTCCCGAGGCGACCCGCCGGCCGCCCCAAGCGTCCGCCAGCCGACCGGCCAGCGGTGCCGTCGCCGCGCCGGTCACCCCGAACATCGCGAACAGCACTCCGAACTCCGACCGCGAAAGGTCGAGGTCCCCGATCACGAAGGCGGAGAGCACCGCCAGCGCGGACTGGAGGAACGTCGCGGACACCATCGCCACGGCGAGCACCGCGGCGAAGGCCGTCCGCCACCCTCGACCCCGACGCGCGGGGGGGGCTCGCTTCGGGGACCTGGAGGCCGGCCCCTCCGGGATCACGAGGGGGCGCGGCGCCGGAAGTCCGCCGTCCGGGCGATGCGGGTCTCGGGGAGCCGCCCCAGCTCCACGTAGATGCGCTCGGCCTCCTCGAGCGACTCGGTGTCCACGATCCGATTGACGTCCCTGGCCACCGCCGATGCCACGACCTGGGGGTCGAGCGCCCAGACCGGCAGCGTGGCCGGCGTTATCCGGGCCACGTTCCCCCACGGCCCCCCCGTGTGCACCCGGTGGAGGCCGAACCGGCCCCGGTTGGCCTCCACGACCAGGTTCCCCACGGGGTCGAAGGCCTTGCCCTGGAGCCGCTCGAGGAGGGCCACCGCCTCCGGGCTGGCCACGAAGCCGCCGCGGAGGCCCCCGGCCCTGACGACCTCCCCGAAGTTCCGGTCGAGCTCCTCGAGCTCCATCTCGGCGTCCACCCCGTACCCGGCCAGGCAGAAGTACGCCGCGACGTCCTGCCCCAGCAGGCCGCACAGGGTCAGGTGGTCGGCCAGGACGGTCATCGTCGGGCGAACCTCGTCCCCCGTCGACAGGCAGTCCGAGCCCACGTCCACGCTCACCACCAGGTCGGCCTCGGCGTGCGCGACCACCGCGGCCAGGCCCTCGACGGCGCCCCGCCCTCCGCCCAGGAGCGACAGGACGAAGGACAGGCCGCCGGTGCCCTCGGCGAGCACGGCCTCGTGGGGGACCCGCCCGGCCGACCTCGCCTCCGGCCCCACCAGGACGGCGTGCTCGCCGAGCGGGCGGGCTCCCTCGAGCTCCGCGGGGTCGTAGAGGTCTGGGCCCAGCACGTGGACCATGGGGTCGGACTCGGTCCCCGGCTCCGGCCACCACTGGCAGGCGATGCCGCCGTGCAGGACCCGATCCACGCCGATGGTCCTGAGCCAGTGCCCGACCAGGACCCCGACCAGGCAGTCCCCGCCGCCGCCGTTGCCGATCACGACCGCCGACCTGGACCGGCGGGCGGCCTCCTCGAGCATCATGGCCCGGCCCCGCCGCCGGCCCCCTCGGCCTCGCCGCCCGACGGCTCCGGGTCCCGCCGGCCCGTGCGCCGGCGGGCCTCCTGGAGGAGCTCCGAGTCGTAGATGTGGGACTCGAGCGCGGCGAGCGCGCCCGCCAGGTCGCGGCGCTCCATCGACTCAAGGAGGGGGACGTGGGCGTCGGCCCTCCCCGCGAGCGTCGGGTAGGTCAGGCTGATCTCGGCCACGGCCAGCTCGATCTGGTCGCGCAGGAGGTTCCAAACGGTGAGCAAGCGCCGGTGCCCGGAGAGCTCGACGATCGTCTCGTGGAACTCCCGGTCCAGGGTCACCGCGGCGGCTCGGTCTCCGCGCCGGGAGGCCCGCCGCATCCGCTCGACGATTTCGCGGAGGCGCTCGGGTCCGTCGGCCGCCTCGAGCGCCCCCCGGATGGCCAGGCCCTCGAGCGCCAGGCGGATCGACGCGAACTCCTCCAGGTCCTCCTCCGTGAACACGGGGACCCGGTGGCCCCGGTTGGGCTCGCTCACGACCAGGCCGGCCTGCTCGAGGAGGCGGAGCGCCTCCCGGAGCGGCCCCCGGCTGATCCCCATCTCCCGCGCGATCGCCGCCTCCGACACGGCCGAACCGGGCTTCAGGATCCCGCCCAGGATCGCGCTGCGGATCTCCTCGTAGGCCTGCTCGACCAGGCTCGCGGCCTGGAGGGCCCTAAAGGTCGCCATGGTCGACCCACACGCTCTTCAGCGAGGTGTACTCGAGGATCCCGGCCAGACCGTGGTCACGGCTGAAGCCGGAGTGCTTCACGCCGCCGAACGGAACGGCCACGTCGAAGCGGCTGTAGCAGTTGATCCAGACGGTGCCGACCTGGAGGCGGTCGGCCACCCGGTGCGCCCGTCCCACGTCGGCCGTCCATACCCCGGCGGCCAGGCCGTAGGGGGTGTCGTTCGCCCGACAGACGGCCTCCTCCTCCCCGGAGAACCGGAGCACCGAGATGACCGGACCGAAGATCTCCTCCCGGGCTATGCGCATCCCGTCCGCCACGTCCCCGAAGACGGCGGGCTCCAGGAAGTACCCCGGCCGGTCCAGGGGGCGGCCCCCCCAGGCGAGCTCGGCCCCCTCCCCCACGCCGGCCCGCACGTATGCGAGGACGCGTTCCCGGTGGCCCTCCGAGATCAGCGGGCCGACCTCGGTGTCCTCCTCGAGCCCATCTCCGATCCGCAGCGCGGCGGCGCGTTCGGAGAGCAGGGACACGAACTCGTCGTGGATCGCGTCCTCCACGAACAGCCGGGAGCCCGCGGCGCAGTTCTCGCCCATGTTCCCGAACCCCGCCCTGATCGCGCCGGCGACGGCACCGTCCAGGTCCGCGTCGGAAAACACGATGTTGGGGTTCTTGCCTCCCAGCTCGAGGTGGAGCTTCTTGAAGTTCGAGGCGCTCGCTCGGATCACGGCCCGGGCCGCCTCCCAGCCCCCCGTGAAGCTCACCATGTCGACGTCGGGGTGCTCGGCCAGGAGGGCGCCGGTGACCTCCCCTCGGCCGGGGAGCACGGTGAGGGCCCCCGGCGGGAGCCCGGCCAGGGCGGCCAGCTCCTGGAACCGCAGCGCGGTTAGGGGGGTCTCCTCGCTCGGCTTCAGGATCACCGCGTTGCCGCAGGCCAGGGCGGGCGCGGTGTTCCGGGCCGCCATGATCAGCGGGAAGTTCCACGGCACGATCTGGGCCACCACCCCCACCGGCCCTCGCCGGGTGAACGAGAGGTGCCCGGGGATCGAGCTCGGGATCGTCTCTCCGTGGAGCTTCGACGGCCATCCGGAGTGGTAGCGGAACTGCGCGGAGGCCTGGGGCACGTCGATCGCCCGCGTGGCCCCGATCGGCTTGCCGTTGTCCTGCGTCTCCAGCCGGGCGAGCTCCTCCGCGTGCTCCTGGATCAGGTCGTTGATCCGCCAGAGCACCCGGCTCCGCTGGTCGGGTGTCATCCCGGCCCAGGCTTCGTCCGCGAGCGCCGCGCGGGCCGTCTTCACGGCGAGGTCGACCTCCTCCGGCCCGGCCTCCGCCACCGCGGCCAGCGGCTCCCCCGTGGCCGGGTTCACCACCTCCAGTCGGGAGGAGGCGGCCACCTCAAGCCCTCCGATCAGGAGCGGGCGCACGGCGGTCACGATGCGTCCTCCCGGCCCTCGATCGCGCGGTGCGGGAGGTGGATCGACTTCCAGGTGACGAACGCCTCGAGGCCCTCCTTGCCGAGCTCTCGGCCGAAGCCCGACTCGCCCATCCCGCCGAAGGGGAGCTCCAGCTCGATCGTCCCCCACTCGTCGATCCAGACGGAGCCCGCGAAGAGGCGACGGGCCACGCCCAGCGCGGCGTCGAGATCGCCGCCCGAGACGACCCCCGCGGCCAGCCCGTACCGGGTGCCGTTGGCCACGGTCACCGCCTCTTCCAGCGTGCCCGCCTCGAGCACCGCGGTGACCGGCCCGAACACCTCGTCGGTGACCACCGGGTCCTCCGGTGAGGCGTCCAGGATCACGGTGGGGGCCAGGTACTCCTCGCCGGGCTCGTCACCCGGAGCGACGAGGACGGCGCCCCTGGCCGCGGCAGCCGCCAGGACCGCCCGGACGCCCTCCGCGTGCCCGGAGTGGATCGCCGGCCCCACGGACACCTCCTCGTCGTCGGGCGGACCGAGCCTCTGGACCGCGAACCGGGCCTCGATCGCCTCCGCGATGCCATGGGCCCGGGCCGTCCCACCCACGACCACGATGCGGCTGGGACAGGTGCAGGCCTGTCCCGTGCGGAACAGGACGCCGGGGGCGGCCACGGCGGCGGCCTGCTCCGGGTCGGCGTCCGGGAGAACCACGATCGCGCTCTTGCCGCCCAGCTCCATCAGGGTGGGCACGACCCGCTCGGCCGCGGCCCGCAGGACCGCCCTCCCCGTCTCGACGCCGCCGGTCAGGCTGACCATGGCCACGCCGGGGTGCCCGATCAGGGCGCCCCCCACCTCTCGGTCCCCCGTGAGCACGGCGGTGAGGCCGACCGGCACCCCGGCCTCGTGGAGCACCTCGTCCAGGATGAAGGAGCTGACCGGGGTGAGCTCGGAGGGCTTCATGATCACACCGCACCCGGCGGCGAGGGCCGGGGCCACCTTCCAGATCAGCTCCGATAGAGGGAAGTTCCACGGCCCCAGCGCGGCCACGACCGGGAACGGCTCGGGGACCGTGAGCCCGAGCTTGGACCCGCCCAGGTCCACCGTTCGTCCCGAGAGGTCTCGGCCGAGCCCCGCGTAGAACTCCAGCAGCTCGGCGCACCATCGGGCGTGGTCCCGGGCCAGGCCCACCAGCATCCCCGCCTCCAGGCACTCCCAGGCCGCGAGCTCGTCGCCTCGCTCCCGGAGGAGACCCGCCGCCCGCAGGAGGGTCTCGCCGCGCTCCTTCGGGCGGAGGTCCGCCCACTCGCGCTGGGCCTCCCGCACGGTGGCGACGGCGCGACCCACGTCCGACGGGCCGGCGAAGCGGAACCGGCCCACCTTGCGTTCGGGACGGCCGGGCATCGTGCGGTCCAGAGACCGGTCCGAGGCCGGGTCGACCTCCTTCCCGCCGACCCGGATCCCCCACGTCCGCTCGGGCAACGCGTCGAGCCGGGTCATTGGCTCCCGAGGGTCTCGTGGAGCACGTCCCTCAGTCGATCGCGATTGCGGCCCTCCGCCCGGCCGAAGTCGTGCGACGAGAACCGTTCCTCGAGGTCCCGCATCGTCCGGTAACCGTCCTCCCGCTCCCGCCGCCACACCTCCGCGAACCCACCGTTCCGGAGCTCGTCGAGGATGCGCTGGAGGCGTCCGTCGTCGGGAGAGTCCCACAGCTCCGCGGCCCGGTACAGCTGACCGAACTGGCTCGTGGGGCTGTGGTTCCGCAGGCTGGCCAGCAGGCCGTCGCGGACCTGCGTGCGGATCACCTCCACGAGCTCCCCCGACCCGATCAGCTCCAGCTCGACCACGTCCGGGTCGTATCCCGCCTTCACCAGGGTCTCGAAGCTCCGGAGGAGCCCCACGATGGCCCCGCTGCCCCCGACCTGCTCCCCGAACAGGTCCGTGATCGCCTCCTCCTCGAACGTGGTCTCCCAGGCGCCGACGCGCAGGCTGCCTATCCCCTGGGCGATGGCCAGGGTCACATCCCAGGCCCGGCCGCTCGCGTCGCGGTGCACGGCCACCAGGGAGGGGAACCCCCGGCCGGCCAGGTACAGGGTCCGGACCGCGGGCCCCAGCATCTTCGGGGCGACCAGACAGACGTCATGCCCGTCGGGGACGTCCACCTCGCCGAAATGCACCGAGTACCCGTGGGCGAACACCACCGCGCTCCCCTCCTTGAGGGATGGGAAGACGTCGCGGGGAAGGACCTCCTGGTGGACCTCGTCGGGGAGCAGCGCCATCACGACGTCCCCCCGCGCCGTGGCCTCGGAGAGCGGCAGGGGCTCCAGGCCGTCGTCCACCGCGAGGTCCCGGAACCGATCGGAGCGGTTCCCCACGACGACGGCGACCCCCGAGTCCTTCAGGTTGAGCGCCTGGCTGCGGCCCTGGTTCCCGTAGCCGAGGATGGCAACCGTGCGGCCGTCCAGGGCGCCGAGGTCGCCATCGCCCTCAGAGTAGATCTTCGCCATCGGATCCCCCGATCCCCACGGTGGAGCCCCGACCCGCCAACGCCGCGCCGGCTCCGAAGCTGTCAACTGTCGACAGCTTCGGACCGAAGGTTAGCCCGAGACCCGGCGCCCTGGCAAGCAACGCGCCCCGGATCCCTCCCTCCGGGCCATCCGGCCGTCGATCCGCCCCACGCCGACGAGGGATGCTCATCGCAGCCCCGCCCGGCCCATGACTCGCCGCACGGACCCGTCGGCCCTGGTCCGGATCTCCGCCTCGTCGAGCTCCGCGAGCCGCCCGCCCTGGACCAGGACCCGGCCGTCGACGATGACGGTGTCCACGTCGGCGGAGCGGAGCTCGTAGACGAGCTGCGCCACGGGGTCACGCCCACCGTCCGGCCGGGCGTGGATCCGGTCCCGGCGAACCATCACCATGTCGGCCCGCTTGCCGGGCTCGAGGGAGCCGATCTCGTCCTGGAGGCCCAGGGCCCGGGCCCCGCGCAGGGTGGCCATCTCCAGGACGTCCATGGCGGTCATGGCCGTCGGGCCGGCCCGGGGCTTGTGGATCAGGGCGGCCAGCCGCATCTCCTGGAGCGCATCGAGGTTGTTGTTGCAGGGAGACGCGTCGGCTCCCAACCCGACGTTGACGCCCGCCGCCAGCATCTCGGGGACCCTGGCGAAGCCGGAGGCCAGCTTCATGTTCGAGGAGGGGCAGTGGGCCACGGTCGCTCCCGAGGCGGCCAGCAGACGGATCTCCTCGTCGTCCACCCAGACGCAGTGGGCCAGGACGGTCCGCGGCCCCAGCACGCCGAGGCCTCCCAGGTAGGTCACGTCCGTCCCGCCCCCCAGCGCGGCGAGCCGCTCCGTCTGGGCCTCGTTCTCGGCCGCGTGGGTGTGGATCCAGGCGTCGTGCTCCTCGGCCAGCCGTACGGTCTCCCTCCACAGGTCGTCCGTGGCGTTCCGGGCCCCCCGAGGGCAGAACGCGTAGCGCAGCCGTCCGCCCCCCGCACCGTGGAAGGACTCGAGGAGGGCCATGCTCTCCGCCACGGCCTCCTCGGTGGTCTCCCCCACCATCTCGGTGCCCGGCTCGAGACGGTCCATCATGGCCTTGCCGGACACGGCCCGGAAGCCGCTGTCGACGACGGCCCGCAGGACCTCCTCCGTGTGGCGAACCGTCTCGATCGTCAGGGCGGCGGTCGTTCCCCCCAGGAGCATCTCGGCGATCCCGAGCAACGCGGAGTCCCGCGTCGCCTCCGCGTCCAGCGCCTGCTCGAGCGGCCATATGCGCAGGCGGAGCCAGTCCACGACGTCCATGTCGTCGGCCAGCCCTCGGAACAGCGACTGGCACAGGTGGACGTGGGTCTGCACGAAGCCCGGGACCACGAGCTGCCCGGAGGCGTCGATGACCACGTCGGCCGAGGTGCGGGTGGAAGGGAGCTCCTCCACCCGGCCGTCCACTGCAT
This sequence comes from Actinomycetota bacterium, assembly GCA_016210805.1. GTDB lineage: Bacteria > Actinomycetota > UBA4738 > UBA4738 > JACQTL01. The sequence continues at coordinate 9,540 of JACQTL010000046.1, forward strand.
AGACGTCGCCATCCATCACCCGCCGGTCGGGGTCCATCGTCACGACGGTCCCCCCCCGCACGAGCAGCGAGGTCACGGCTCCCTCCCGGGCTTCCGTCCGTAGTCCACCATCCGCACGAGCAGGGTCTCGGGGATCCGGCCCAGCCGTTCGGCCACCTCCGTGGCCTCGCGGAGTGAGGACGTCTCGCCGATGTCGAGGGCGTGCCGGGCGACCGCGTCGGCGACCACGTGCGGATCCATCAGCCAGATCGGGATGGCCGCGGGGCCGAGCCGAGCCACCGCTCCCCAGGGGGTGTCCTTGCGGATCCGGTGGAGTCCGAACTCGCCCCGGCCCGCCCGGGCAACCAGGCTGCCCACCGGATCGGCGGCGCGATGGTGCAGGGCCTCCAGCTGGTCGAGCGCCTCGGGCCCGGGGATGACCGCGCCCCGCAGGCCTCCCGCCGCCACGATCGCGGCGAAGTTGCCGTCCAGGTCCTCCTCGGCCATCTCGGCATCGACCCCGTAGCCGGCCAGGCCGAAGTAGGCGGGGACGTCCTGGGCCAGCAGGGCCGAGAGGGCGAGGAGGTCGGCCAGCGCGGTCTGCACGGGCCGGACCTCGCGTCCCGTGGAGAGCGTGTCGGACCCGACGTCCACCGAGACCACCAGGTCGGCCTCCGCGTACGCGACCACGGCGGAGAGCCCGGCGGCGATCCCCCGGCCTCCTCCGTGCAGCGACAGCACGAACGCCTCACCCCCGGAGTGCGCGGCCAGCGTGGCCTCGTGCGGGGCCCGGCCGTCCAGGCTGGCCTCCGGGCCGATGATCACGGCGTGGTCGTGGACCGGACGGGCGCCCTCCAGCCGACGGGGGTCGTACAGGTCCGGGGCCAGGACCTCAACGAACCGACCTTCCGGCCACCCGGGATCGGCCCACCACTGGCAGGCGATCCCACCGCCCAGGACCCGCTCGACGCCGAGGGTCCGGAGCCATCCGGAGACCAGCGTGGCCACCAGGCAGTCGCTGCCCCCCCCGTTCCCCATCACCACGGCGGACCGGGCCCGGCGAGCCACCTCCTCGATCACCGGGACGGGCCGGACCTCACTCAACGGGCCACTCCGGCGCCACGGACACGCCGGCCCGGGCCACGACCTCCCGGCCCCGCCGATCGGCCTCCTCGAGGATCTCCTGCTCGTCTGCCACGAGGACCTCGCGGCCCCGCATCAGCAGACGTCCGGCCACGATCACGGTGTCGACGTCGCCGCCGTGGGCCGCGTAAACGAGGTTGGCCACCGGGTCGAAGACCGGCGTGGTGTGGGGCTTGCGCATGTCGACCAGCACGACATCGGCCTGCTTCCCCGCCTCCAGCGACCCGAGGTCCGCCCCCCGGCCGATCGCCCGGGCCCCGGCGATCGTGGCCATCTCCAGGACGTCCTCGGCGGTGAGCGCGGCGGCGTCCATCGTCGACACGACGTGGAGCAGGGAGGCGGCCTTCATCTCGCGGATCATGTCGAGGGCGTTGTTCTGGGCCCCCGAGTCGCAACCCAGCGCGACGTTGACGCCGGCCCGGCGCATCGCGGGGACCCTGGCCACTCCCGAGGCGAGCTTCATGTTCGGCTGCGGACAGTGCACGACCGAGGTCCCCGTCTCGGCGAGGACGGGAACCTCCTCCTCCGATATCCACGTGCCCATGGCGATGAGCACGTTTCCTCCCACCAGGCCGTACTTCCTGGCGAACTCGACCGGACGCATCCCGAACTCCCGGCGGAAGAACGGCACGTCCTCCCGCTCCCCGGCGAGGTGCACGGTGATCCCGGAGCCGGCCTCGCCGGCCAGGTCCGAGACCCTCGCGTAGAACTCGGGCGAGCAGGCCACGGCCGGCTCCCGCGGCACGCGAGGGCCGTACCAGACCTGCACCCGCCCGCCCCCCCCACCGAACCAAGCCTGCAGCACGCGCTCGGCCTCGGCCAGGGAGCTCTCCTCCGCCTCGACCATGCCGGGGTGGATCACGCCCATCTGCTCGGCCAGGCCCGCCTGGTCCATCACGATCTTGGCAAGCACGCCCCTGAGCCCCATGTCCACCACGGCCTGGGCCAGCCCGTCGAATCCGTAGCGCGTGTGGACCAGCGGGTCCACGAAGCAGGTCGTCCCCGACTTCAGCATCTCGAGGAGGGTGAGCCTCATGCTGGCCAGGGCGTCCTCCGGCGTGTACCCCCCCTGGATCGGCCAGATGAAGTCCTCCAGGTAGGGACGCCAGGGAACGTCGTCGGCCACGCCGCGCAGGATGGTCTGCGGGGAGTGGAGGTGGGCGTCGATCAGGCCAGGGATGGCCACCATCCCGCGCCCGTCGAGCACCTCGGCCGCCCGGTACCGCTCCAGCAGGTCGACCGCCTTGCCCACCTCGACGATCCGGTCACCGTCCACGGCGATCGCCGCATCGGTCACTATCCGCCGCCGGTCGTCGACGGTCACGGCGGTGACGTCGGTGACGAGGAGCACTACCCCCCTCCTCGCCGGTCCGCCAGGGCCGCGGCGGCGGCCAGGGCGATCTGGAGCATCGCGTCCTGTCCCCGCCGGTACTCCTCCACCTGCTGTCCCCGGTACGTGGCCTCGCCGGTGACGAGGTTCGAACCCACGCACAGGATGGACCCGGCCTCAAGGCCGCGGACCCCGGCGATGGTGAACAGGGCCGAGGTCTCCATCTCGAAGGTCCGCACCCCGAGCGCCTGCCATCGCTCGATGACGTCGGCCCTCCGCTCCCCCTCGTAGAAGCTGTCGGTGCTCCTGGTGAGACCGACGGGGAGCTCGACCCCGGCCGCGGCGGCCGCCTCCAGGAGCGCCCAGAGCACCCG
>JACQTL010000047.1 GCA_016210805.1 Actinomycetota bacterium
GCGTAGCAGAGGGGTATTCCCCGGCTACGTGGTCGGGGCCGCCGGCGGGGGAGGCGGCGGAGGGCTGGCCGGAGCGGCGTGGGCGCCCAGGATGGCCGCCAGCTGGCGGGCCTCCTCCAGCCACCAGCGGTGGAAGTTCAGGCGGATCTCCTTGCCGTCGGTGCGCCGGTACCAGAGCTTTCCCCACACGGCCGCCTGGAGGTCGACGTCGCGGATCGAGGCGGCGGCACGGGGGTCGGCCCAGGCCACGCCCTTCGGCCGTGCGGTCCAGAACGACGCCTTGATGAAGATGACCCGGCGGTCGGTGGCCCACACGAAGTAGTAGCGCGTCCCCAGCAGGGCCATGATGAGGATGCCCACCCCGCCGGCCAGCCATGGGCTCGGCCCCGAGACGCAGTACGACCCCGCCTGGACGTGCTCCCCCGGCTCCAGCACCTGCTGCACGGCCTCTGTGAACTGGGCCCTGATCGTCTCCTTGCGCACGGCCATCGAGCTACTCCCCCTTCCCGGTGACCTCGCGGGCGTGCCGATCGAGCGCGTCGCGGAGGTCGCGCTGCACTATCGCCAGGGACAGGTCGCCCCGGGTCTTCTCCATGATGCTCCGGGCCACGTCGGTCGACCGGCGGAGGTTCCCGGTGATCGCGTCGGGATAGTCCATTGCCACCAGGACCGCGTAGATGTCGTCCATCACGCCCAGGAGCCGCTCGGCCTCCTCGACATCCCCCCGGCGGAGGAGGTCCAGGATCTCCCGGCGGGCCTCCCCCACCGCCTCGGCCATCCCGTTCAGGTAGGGGGCCACCTGCACCCCCAGGTCCTCGGGCGACGGCACGTCCTCGCCCCGGACGATGGCCTCCGTGATCCGGGCCTCCGCGTACTCCTTCTGGGCGTCCTGGAGGAACCCGGCGACCCCAACGTCCGGAGGCTCCCGGGCGGCCCCGAGGCCGGCCACGACCTGGTCGCGGGCCTCGTCCATCAGCTCGTGGGCCCGGTCGAAGTCGCCCCTGTGGATCGCCCTGATCGCGTTGGCCGAGGCCCGGATCGACGCCCGGGCCGCCGGGAGCGCCTTCTCCCGAGCGGCCATCTTCGCGTCGAACCGCCGGGTGAACTCCGCAGACATCTCGTCCAGGTCCACGGGCGGATTCTGTCAGACGGCCACCTGGTCCGTGGAGCGGGACTCACTCGGCGCCCTCGGGGCGCCGGATCGCTCGAGGTTCTCGGCCCCGGGGTGGAGCCGATCGCTACGGGTTCGTCGCGGGCTCGAGGTCCTCGCGGACGCGGACCACGACGTGGACCTTGTCGCCGTTCCCGAGGCCCAGGCCGTCGAACAGATCCCGGTCCGGCCGGGCCGCCGGCGCGGCGGGCCCCAGCGGGACCCCCAGGTCGGCGGGGCCCCGAGGCGATGTGGCTCGCCGCTCGGACTCCTCAACCCGGTAACGGACGAGCAGCGAGCAGTAGGCCCCCAGGGCGAGGGCCAGGGCGAGCGTGACCCACAGCATCCCCCGGAGCGGCGGGAACAGCCCGATCAGGAACGTGATGCCCACGGCCTCCAGGAGGCCGGTGAACACCCGCCGGCGGCGGGCCCGGACCCGGGCTCGCTCCCGCTCCCTGGGCCCCATGAAGGCCTCACCCTTGCGGGGGGCCAGGAGCCATCGCCCGGGCGACTGGTGCTCCTGCGTCTTTACCAACAGGCCCATCTTCCTCTCGAAGTCCCTCACGCTCGACCCGGGCGAGGCACGCCCACCGGCCGAGGGGAGTAGGAAAGCGGCCCATAGGATGCCCAACGCGGCGAAGAAAAACCAGTCCATCTCCGGCCCCCGTCGCCGTCTGCCCCGGTCACGGCCACTACATGTGGGCTGGAACGGCACGGTAGCACGAGATGTGGGGCCGGTAAACTACATCGGTGTGATTCGTCCCCATGCCGCGGAAGGGAAGATCCGGACATGCCGGGACCGAGGCCCTCAGGGAGCCCGGTAGTCCCCGCTCTTGCCCCCCGACTTGGCCAGGAGGCGGAGCCCCCCGATCACGGCGGCCCGGTCGTATGCCTTGGCGGTGTCGTACAGGGACAGGGCGGCCACCGCGCAGGCGGTCAGGGCCTCCATCTCGACCCCGGTCCGGTCGTGGGCCCGGACGGTGGCCTGGACCCGTATCCTCCCCTCCTCCGGGGCCGGCTCGACGGTGACCTCCGCGCCGGTGATCCGGACCGGGTGGCAGAACGGGAGGAGCTCGGGGGTCCGCTTCAGGCCCATGAGCCCGGCGATCCTGGCCGCCTCGATGGGGTCGCCCTTGGGCGTGCCGGCCACGAGCCGGGCGCAGGCCTCGGGCGTCATGGTGACGACCCCCTCGGCCACGGCCTCCCGGGAGGTGGCCTCCTTGCCTCCCACCTCGACCATCCGGGCCATCGGCGCCTCCGATCAGGACTCGAGCGAGCGGAACAGCATGACCCGGCATCGCTCGCCGGCCGCCACCCGCTCCGTCCCCGGCGGGATGATGGCCAGCCCGTTGGCCCTGGACACCGTGGCCATCAGGTTGGAGCCGCGCCCGCCCGTCGAGCGGGCCAGATATCCCTCGGCCGTCGCCCGGACGTGGACGCGGGAGAAGACCGTCTTGTCCCTGGCCCCGGAGATGTCGTCGTCCATCGAGGCGGTGACCTCCGGGCGGAACAGGTTCGGCCGGCCCATCATCCGCATCAGTGCCGGGCGGATGAACACCTCGAACGACACGAAGACGGAAACGGGGTTCCCGGGGAGCCCGAAATAGGGCTTGCCCTCGATCCGGCCGAAGGCCTGGGGCATCCCGGGCTGCATGGCCACCCGGTAGAAGTCGATGTCCCCCCGGCGGAAGAAGGCCTGCTTCACGACGTCGCGCTCGCCCACGGAGACGCCGCCGGACGAGATGAACGCGTCGGCCTGGATGAGCTGTCCGAGGATCGTGTCCTTCAGCTGGTCGACGTCGTCCCGCACGATCCCGGCCAGGAAGGGGACCGCCCCGGCCTCCTTCAGCATGCCGGCGATCGTGAACGAGTTCGCGTCGCGGACCTGGCCGAACGAGGTGGGCTGCCACGGCTCGACCAGCTCGTCGCCGGTTGAGATCACCACGACCCGGGGCCGGGGGTAGGCCGTGACCGTGGACCGGCCCGCGTTGGCGAGGAGGCCCATCTCGGCCCCCGAGATCCTCCGGCCGGTCGGCACCAGGAGGTCGCCGGACCGGACGTCCTCGCCGGCCGGGCGGACGTGACGCCCCTCGGTGGAGGGGCGGAGCACGGCGACGGTCTCCCCCTGGACCGCGCAGTCCTCGATGGGCACGATGCAGTCCGCCCCGGCGGGGACGGGAGCCCCAGTGGCGATGCGCACGGCCTCGCCTCCGCCGACGGTCGCGTCGGGGCGGTGGCCGATCAGGGCCCGCCCGACGATGCGGAGCTCGACCGGGGAGTCCGGGGTGGCCCCGGCCACCTCCCGGGACCGGACGGCGAAGCCATCCATGGCCGACGACGAGAAGGAGGGGAGGTCCTCACCGGCGACGACGTCGGCCGCGGCGACGCACCCGTAGGCCTCCTGGAGCGGGAGGTCGATCGGGGCGAGCGGATCGACCAGGGAGAGGAGCCGATCCCTGGCCTCCTCCACCGGGAGGAGCCCCTCCACCGGCCCGTGGCCGTCGCGGTGGTCGTCGTGGCCGTGGTGGTCGCCGGATCGGTCGCGGTCTGCGGCGGGTTCATGGGCCATGGCTGAGCTCAGTCTACCGGCGGCGTGGCGGCCGACCGGGCTCCCGGCGGCCGAAACGCCGTCGACCTCAGATCAGCTTCTTGCGCTGGACCAGGTCGGCCAGGAACTCCCGGAACTCGGGGCCGACGTCCTCGCGGTCGATGGCCAGCTCGACGGTGGCCTTGAGGTAGTCGACCTTGTTCCCGATGTCGTAGCGGCCTCCCTCGAACACGTGGGCGTAGACGGCCTGCTCCTGGGCCAGGAGGTTGATCGCGTCGGTGAGCTGTATCTCGCCCCCCCGGCCCGGGCCGATGCGCCTCAGGGCGTCGAAGATCTCGGGGGTCAGGACGTAGCGCCCGATCGCCGCCAGGTTCGAGGGAGCCTCGTCGGGGGATGGCTTCTCCACGACGGAGACCACCCGGGCCAGGTCGTCCTCGACCCACTCCGGCTCGACGGAGCCGTACAGGCCGATCTGGTCCCTGGGGACCTCCTGCACCGCGATCACGCTCCGGCCGTAGCGCTCGTGGACCTTGAGCATCTCGGCCAGGAGGGGGTTCGACTCGGTCATGATGTCGTCGCCCAGGAGCACCGCGAACGGCTCTCCGCCGACGTGGGGCTCGGCCACGGCCACCGCGTTCCCCAGCCCCAGCGGGTCGCGCTGCCTGATGTAGTGGATCGAGGCCAGGTCGGAGACGGCCAGGACGTCGCGGAGGACGTCCTGCTTCCCCTTGGCCTCCAGGTAGTGCTCCAGCTCGAAGGACCGGTCGAAGTGGTCCTCGATCGTCCGCTTCCCCCGGCCGCTGATGATGAGGATGTCGGGGATGCCCGCCCGCACGGCCTCCTCCACCACGTACTGGATGGCCGGCTTGTCCACGATGGGGAGCATCTCCTTGGGCTGGGCCTTCGTGGCGGGGAGGAACCTCGTCCCCAGCCCGGCGGCGGGGATGACCGCCTTCTTGACCTTCATCGCTGCCCCCGTCGGTCGCGTCCGGGAGGAACGGGCCCGGGCAGTCTACCCCGAGGCCCCCTCCGGCCCCGAACGCGGGCCGGCCCGGGGCTCCCCGGGGTCGCTCGTATAATCGAGCTCCCATGCCCACCTACGAGTACCGCTGCACCGACTGCGGCACGCGGGTGGAGGTGGTCCAGAGCTTCAAGGAACCGTCCCTCACGACCTGCGGCGTGTGCGGCGGGACGCTCCGGAAGGTCTTCCACCCCGCCAGCATCGTGCTGAAGGGGTCCGGCTTCTACAGGACCGACAGCCGGTCCTCCGGGAAGCGCTCGACGGCGCCATCCGAGAAGAAGGGCTCCTCGTCGTCCTCGCCGTCCGGGGGCGAGGGTCCGAAGGCCTCCGGGGACGGGGGCGGGGGCGAAGGCGGCTCGGGAGCGGCCACCGGCGGCGACGGCTCGAAGGGCGGCGACGGCTCGAAGAGCGGGGCGGGCCCGAAGGAGAAGTCGGCCTGAGCGCGGCGGACGTCGGCGTCTTCGGCGGATCCGGCTTCTACACGTTCCTGGACGACGTCCAGGAGGTGGAGGTGGAGACGCCCTTCGGTCCGCCCTCCGCGGTGCCTCGCGTTGGCGAGGTGGACGGGGTGCGCGTGGCCTTCATCCCCCGCCACGGCAAGAAGCACGAGCTCCCGCCCCACCGGATCCCCTACCGGGCGAACGTGTGGGCCATGAAGGAGCTCGGCGCCGGCCGGATCGTCGCTCCCAACGCCGTCGGGTCCCTCCAGCCGCACGTGAAGCCCGGTGACTTCGTGGTCTGCGACCAGCTCGTGGACCGGACCCGAGGCCGGGCCGACACGTTCTACGACGGGCCGGTGACCACCCACATCTCGTTCGCGGACCCCTACTGCCCGACGATGCGCGAGGTGGCCGTGGCGGAGGCCCGGGCCCTCGACATCCCGGTCCACGAGCGGGGGACGGTCGTGGTCATCCAGGGCCCGCGCTTCTCCACCCGCTCCGAGTCGGCCTGGTTCTCGGCGCAGGGCTGGGAGGTCATCAACATGACCCAGTACCCGGAGGCCGTCCTGGCCCGTGAGCTCGAGCTCTGCTTCGTGAACA
>JACQTL010000048.1 GCA_016210805.1 Actinomycetota bacterium
CCGCGCGAGAAGCAGGCCTACAAGCTCCCCCACCACGAGCTGATCGATGGGGAGCTCCGGGTGGTGTGGAGAGGGGTGGCTTCGGCGATGCAGGTGCTGCTCGGCGCCCGGGGCGGGGTGGACGTGCCGGAGTCGGACCGCAAGGAGGTCTACCGTCACCTGGCCGAGCACTACGCGGAGTTCGGCGAGGAGCCGCCCGAGTTCCACTGAACGCAGGGGGGCAGAGCCCCCCTGCGTGACGGGCCGCACAGCGGCCAGTCGCAACCGACTTCGGACTCCAGCGCGCCGAAGGCGCTCCTTGTTCGGGGGCGCAGGGGGCGGAGCCCCCTGCTACAAGTAGCCCCGGGCCTCCTCGGCCTCGGCGACCCGGCGGACGGCGATGTCGTAGGCCGCCTCGCGCATCGAGCTCTCGCCCCGCTCGGCCCTGGCCGTCACGGAGTCCATGGCCGACTCCATCATCTCGGTGAGCCTCTCGTTCACGAGGTGCTCCCGCCACTGCTCGTGCTGCATGTTCTGGGCCCACTCCAGGTAGGAGACGACCACCCCCCCGGCCGAGGACAGGATGTCGGGCACGACGGTCGCCCCCCGCTCGGCCAGGGCGACGTCGGCCTCCGGCGTGACCGGGTAGTTCGCCACCTCGAGGATCGTCATGGCCTTGACCCCGTCGGCGTTGTCCTCCCGGATCGACTCCTCGAGCGCCGCGGGGACCAGCACCTCGCAGTCCATCTCGACGATCCGGGCGCCGTCGACCGTCTCGCCGCCGTAGAAGTCGATGACGCTCCCGGTCTCCTTCTTGTGGGCCAGGACCATGTGGGGCTCCAGGCCCCGGGGGTTGACCACGGCCCCCTTGCTGTCCGACACGGCCACGATGCGGTACCCCAGCTCGTCGGCCAGCCGCGAGAACCACGACCCCGCGTTCCCGTATCCCTCGACGGCCACCCGGACGTCCTCCCGGTTCCACCCCCTGGCCCGGGCGATGTGGTCGAGGCAGACCAGGGCCCCCCGGCCGGTGGCCGCGTCGCGCCCCAGCGACCCGCCGAGGGCGATGGGCTTGCCGGTTATCACCTCGGGGTGGTGCCCGACCCTCCTGGCGAACTCGTCGAACATCCAGCCCATCACCGTGGCGTCCGTGTTCACGTCGGGGGCCATCACGTCCTGGGTCGGCCCCACCAGGAGGCCGACGGCGTGCATGAAGCTCCGGGACAGCCGCTCGAGCTCGGCCCTGGAGAGCAGGTGTGGATCGACCCGGACGCCCCCCTTGCCCCCGCCGAACGGCAGGTCCAGCAGGGCGGTCTTCCACGTCATGAGGAACGCGAAGGTCCGGATCTCGTCCAGGGTGACCCCGGGGTGGAACCGGATCCCCCCCTTGAACGGGCCCCGGGCCCCGTTGTACTGGACCCGGTAGCCGGGGAACACGCCCAGCGACCCGTCGTCCATGGGTACCCGGACCTGTACCGCGAGCTCCCGGTAGGGGGTGGCCATGGCCTCCCCCAGGTCCGGATCGATCCCGAGCCTCTCCACCGCCGCCCGGTAGAACCCCCGCACCGCATCGAACGCACCCACCTGGCACCTCCCCGGCTGATGACGCCACGATGGTGCCACACGGGACCCGGGGCAAGGAACCGCCCCTGGAGATCTCCCATGCCGGGCGGATCGGGGCAGGGGCCGGCCGGCTCAGGCCCGGGAGGCGGGCCAGTCGCGGCCGTCGCGGGAGTCGGCCCCCCGCAGGTTGGCCACCACGCCGAGGAGGGCGAGCGAGCCGAGCACCGCGAGGAGCATCGCCCCGAACCCCGCCGCCGCGGCCCAGGCCACCAAGAGGATCCACAGGAAGGGCACCGGGAGGAGCTTCCACAACCCCATGGGCCGGCGCGCCGCGAACCTGGCGGCCCGCCCGGGGTCGACGGCCGGTCCGGCTCCGGCCTCGGCGTCGACGGGGATCATCTCCTCCTCCCCCGGGACCTCGGCGGGCCGGCAGCGGCGGGGCCCGCCCCGGGCCCGGGCGGTGACGATGATGGCCACCGCCGCCACGATCACGGCCCCGGCCACCAGGATCTGCCAGGTCATGGCCTCCTCCAGGATCAGCCACCCCAGGAACACCGCGACCACCGGGTTCACGTAGGCGTAGGTCCCGACCAGCGAGATCCGGGCGTTCTGGAGCAGCCATACGTACGCGCTGAAGCCGGCCCACGAGCCGAACACGATCAGGTACAGGGTGGCCAGGATCGAGGCCAGGGAGATGCCGGAGAGCTCCAGGTCGCCGAGCTCCCCCCGGGCCACGGCCACCACCAGGAGGAGCGCGCCTCCCGCGGTCATCTGCAGGGCCGTGGAGACCAGCGGGCGCCGGGGGAGCGGAGCCCTCCGCGAGTACATCGACCCCGAGGCCCAGGCCAGCGCGGCGAAGACCACCAGCCCGACCCCCAGCCCGCTCACCGCCTCTTTACCCGGGAGCCCGACCAGGAGGACGAGCCCGGCGAAGCCGAGGAGCAGCCCGACCACCTCCTGCACCCCGATCCGCTCGTGGAGGAAGGTCCGGGCGATCATCACCATCCACAGCGGGACGGTGGCCACCAGGAGGGAGGCCAGCCCGCTGCCGATGTGCTGCTCGGCGAGGACCACGCCGCCGTTGCCGAGGAGCAGGAGCGCGCCGCCCACGATCGCGGCGGCCCGCCACTGGGGGAGGCCCGGCCGGTCGCCCTCGCGGTCGCCCCGCCGGATGGCCCAGGCGTAGAGCAGCGGGCCGGCCACCAGGAAGCGGACGCCCGCCATGAGCAGGGGCGGGATCGTCTCGATGGCCACCCGGATGGCCAGGTACGTGGATCCCCAGATGACGTAGACGGTGGCCAGGGCCCCCCAAACGGCGAGGGCGCTGGCGTGACGTTCCCCGTGCCCGTTGCCCTCCGTCACTCGTCCACCCCTTTCCGGTCGCATATCCTAAACCACAGAACGCACAACGCATGCGGTTCGTGAGACGATCCGGCGGTAGAATGATCGACACGAAAGCTCAGGGAGGCGGTCGCTTTGGAAACGAAGGTCCAGCTCGACGAGGTGTCGTGGCGGATCCTGGAGGAGCTCCAGGAGAGCGCCAGGATGTCCTTCAC
>JACQTL010000045.1 GCA_016210805.1 Actinomycetota bacterium
CTTGGCGTCGGCCAGGGCGGTGACCAGATTGCACCCTCCCGGCCCGGACGTGGCCATACAGACGCCGGCCCGGCCGGTGGCGTGGGCGTATCCGGCAGCGGCGTGGCCGGCACCCTGCTCGTGCCGGGTGAGGATGTGCCGCACCGGCGAGTCGACCAGAGGGTCGTAGGCCGGGAGGATCGCCCCTCCGGGGATCCCGAAGACGACCTCGACGCCCTCCTCTTCCAGGGACCTGAAGAGGGCCTGCGCTCCGGTGACCCTCATGTCCGGGACCCCGCACCGTCCGGTCGTCTCTCGACCGCGCTGCTCGGGACCCGCTCCACCCGGTACCCCATGCGCGCGCCGAAGGCTCGGCAGGCCCGCTCGAACTCCCAGGGCGTCCAGTCGCGACGCCGGCTCTCCAGCCCGCTGGCGGCGCCCGCGGAGAGATAGACCTCCTCCTCGCCGAGGAATCGGAGGAACCGAGCCCTCCACGCGCCGTCCTCGGCCTCCACCTCCACCTGTCCGGGGCCCTCCCACTCCAGCGCCGCCAGGCGCGTGCCGTTGTCATGGAACTCGATCCGCATCGTCCTCCTCCTCCTCAATCCCTCCGCCCGTTCTGAGGGCCGAAAAACGAAGAGACCCCTCGGTTCCGAGAGGTCTCTGGCGCGGGCCACCGGGCGTGCCCGGTCGGCTCGCGCCTATCGAATAAGCACCAGGACGAGCCGGTGCTTCCTGCTGCTCCGCGTTCCGTTCGTGCCGGTCATGTGAGGCGGCATCCTCGCGCAAGCGTCTCGTGTTGTCAAGTGGGTTCTCATCTCAGGATGTGGAATGCTTTCTACCGGCTCGGAGGGGAGCGGGGTACTAGCCGCAGACGGCCCCCTCGGAGGCCGACGTCACGAGGCGGGCGTACTTGGCCAGCGCGCCCGTCGTGTACCGCGGCTCCCGGGCGGTCCACCCCTGTCGCCGCCGGTCCAGCTCCCCCGGCTCGACCTCCAGATCGAGGCGCCGGCCGTCCACGTCGATCACGATCGGATCGCCCTCGCGAACGAGCGCGATCGGACCTCCGACGGCGGCTTCCGGGGCCACGTGGCCGACGGCGAACCCGTGCGTGGCGCCGCTGAACCGGCCGTCGGTGACCAGAGCGACGTCATCGCCGAGCCCGGCCCCCACCACGGCCGCCGTGACGGCCAGCATCTCGGGCATCCCGGGGCCGCCTCGGGGCCCCTCGCCCCGGACCACGATGACGTCACCGGATGCGATCAGGCCCCTGGTCACGGCGTCGAAGGCCTGTTCCTCGGAATCGAACGGGCGTGCACGGCCCCGGAACACCGTGCCGGACATCCCCGCCGCCTTGACCACCGCCCCCTCGGGGGCCAGCGAGCCCCGCAGGACCATCACGCCGCCCCACGGGTGGATCGGGTCGGAGATCGGGCGGACGACCTCGCCGTCCGGGGAGGGAGCCCCGTCGACGTTCTCGGCCACGGTGCGTCCGGAGACGGTGAGGCACTCTCCATCGATGAGCCCGGCCGCGAGGAGCTCTGCCATCACGACGGGCACGCCCCCCACCCGATCCAGATCGCTCATCACGAATCGGCCCGAGGGTCGGACGTCGACGAGGTGCGGCACGCGACGGCTGATCCGGTCGAAGTCGTCGAGCGAGAGGTCCACCGCCGCCTCTCGAGCGATGGCCAGCAGGTGGAGCACCGCATTCGTCGAACCACCCAGCGCCATGACCACGGCGATGGCGTTCTCGAGCGCCGAACGGGTGAGGATGTCGCGAGTGCGGACGCCTCGTTCCAGGAGGTGGACGACGGCCTCCCCGCTCCGCCGGGCGGCCTCCTCCCGGCGGGGATCGACCGCCGGCGGAGATGCCGTGCCCGGAAGGCACAGGCCGAGGGCTTCCACCGCCGCGGCCATCGTGTTCGCCGTGTACATCCCGGCGCACGAGCCGGCCCCCGGACAGGCGACTCGCTCGAGCTCCAGGAGCTCTTCCTCCGTCATCCGCCCGGCGGCCGTGGCCCCCACGGCCTCGAAGACGTCCTGGATCGTCACGTCCCGGTCTCGCCAGCGGCCGGGGAGGATCGAGCCTCCGTAGACGAACACGGCCGGCACGTTCAGGCGGGCGGCAGCCATGACCATGCCCGGCAGGCTCTTGTCGCACCCGGCGATGGTCACGGCGGCGTCCAGTCGCTCGGCGTGCATGACCAGCTCGACGGAATCCGCGATGGCCTCTCGTGAGACGAGCGAGGCTCGCATGCCCTCGTGTCCCATCGCGATGCCGTCCGAGACGGCGATCGTGGTGAACTCGATCGGGACGGCGCCCGCCGCTCGAACGCCCTCCTTGGCCGCGTCGGCCAGGCGGTCGAGGTGGAGGTTGCAGGGCGTGACCTCGTTCCAGGACGAGGCCACCCCCACCTGGGAGCGGACGAGGTCGTCGTCCGTGAACCCCACCGCTCGGAGCATGGCCCGGGCCGGGGCGCGGGCCATTCCCTCGGTCACGTCCCGGCTCCTGCTGCGTCTGAGGTCTTCTCGCATGGATCTCCTCCATCCGGGTGAGTGGTCGCGACGACGGCACCCGTCCTCGAGATCGAGCGAGGGTACCTCCTCGGTGCCGGGCCAGGCCACCGGGCGAGGATCCCGGAGTGGGCGAGCGCCGCGAGGTCACAGGAGGAGCCTGAACCTAGGCCGATTCGTGCCCCCGGGAGGAATCCCTAGAAGCGCGCGACGAGACGGAGGACATGTCTGGGCAGGATGCCGCCCTTCCCGCTCAAGCCGGCGGTGAGGAAGGTGTCCTCGAACTCGCCGATGTGTCCGCCCTTCACCACCCAGACGACCATCCTGCCTCCCTGGTCGTTCCGCCCGTGCACAGCGTAGTCACATGACGAGGCCCTATCTGGGCCGTCCGGGTGGGCTCCTCCGGGGAGAGAATGTTACATTCTCGGATCGAGAAGGTATACTTCCCACCATGGAGATGGATAGGGCCCTTCTCGACCAGGCGCTCCGCACCTTGGGGGAGACCCTCGAGGCCCGCGGCATGGCGTTCGAGCTCGTCGTCATCGGCGGGAGCAGCCTCATGCTGCTTGGGTTCATCACGCGGCCGACAAAGGATCTGGATGCGGTGGCTCTCGTCGAGGACGAGAAGCTGGTGCCAGCCGAGCCGTTGCCGCCTCCGCTGGCTGAGGCGATCGCCGACGTGGGGCGGACGTTCGGGCTCGACGAGAGGTGGCTGAACGCCGGGCCCACGGATCTTCTTCGCTTCGGCCTTCCCGAGGGCTTCCAGGGGCGCGTCGAAACGAGGCGGTATGACGCACTGACCCTCCGCATCGCGGGGCGGTTCGACCAGATCTGCTTCAAGCTCTACGCCACCGCGGACCAGGGGATGAGGAGCAAGCACGCGGCCGATCTCCGGGCGCTGCAGCCCGCTCGCGAGGAGCTCCTGGCTGCCTCTCGCTGGAGTCGAACCCACGACCCCTCGGAGGGGTACCGCCAGGAGCTGGTGGGGGTGCTCACCGCTCTTGGTATGGAGGACGCCGATGGCCAGGTTTAGCGAGCGGCTTCAGCAGCACGCCCTCGACCTGGCCTGGAGTCTGTGGGCGGAGCTCGGGGTCTCCGGATGGCAGCGACGCCACACGTCGCACGCCGTCGATCCGGAACCCCTCATCCTATTCACCTCGTACCTCGGCGACGCGGATCCCCGCCTTCGCGACGAGTCGACGGACTGGTGCATCACCTACCGCCGGTACGTCTCCGCAGCGCGGCTCAAGAACCTCCTGGCGCAGGAGGGTCCGGACGTACGGGAGGTGTTCGGCGAGTTCGCGGCGACGGTCAACTCCCATTCGGGACTCCGGTGGCCTGCGGCGACCGAGCCTCGTAGGTTCAAGCGGACCGGGCGCTCCGAGGTTCCCGACTTCGGGCGACCGTCGCTCATCGCGCTACGGCTCAGGGCGTTGTTCGGTGTCGGGGCCCGCGCCGAGATCGTTCGGGCGTTCGTGGCCGATCCCTCTGAGATGCTCTCGGCCGCGGATCTCGCGGGCGAGGCCGGATACACGAAGCGCAATGTGGCGGAAGCGCTCGACGCCCTGAGGATGGCCGGGCTCCTCGAAGTGATCCCGGTACGGAATCAACTTCAGTACCGCCTGGCTCGTCCGGCGGAACTCAGGATGCTCGTCGGAGAGCTCCCATCCTCGTTCCCCAGATGGCGGTCGATCTTCCGGATCCTCGAGCGCTTGCTCGAGACTGCCGGAAGGGGGGACAAGTCGTCTCCAAGGGTGCGATCCGTCGAGGCGGCCAAGGTTCTGCACGACCTCGAGGGCGATCTCCGTGTCGCGGGAGCTCAGTGGCCCTACCCGGACATCGGCCAGCCGGCTCTGTGGCGCAGGCTGGAGCAGTGGGCGGTCGAACTCGCGAAGGCCTGGGCGTTGGGCTCGACAGTCGCGGGCACTGGGTCGTCGGCGGCGCGGTAGACGACCACGCGAGGGAGCGCAGACGCCGGGGCCCCGGCTCGATGGCTCAGCGATCCGCTGGCCGCTTCCGCTCCCTATCTAAGGGCGATGGTCCGGGCGATCGAGATCTCCACGGTCGCCGGGGAGCCCTGGGTATCCAGGACCTGGACCGTGTACCGCCCGGACAGGACGGGCTCGAGATCGATGCCGACGGAGCTCCCACCCGCGAGGAGCTGGCTCGCCTGAGCGACCACCCCGAGCGTCGGGTCGAGCAGCTTGACGGTCACCGGCCCCTCGGCCCCCTCCACGACGACCGACAGCCACTCGTCGTCCGGCCCCACCTCCACGGTCTCCACGAGCACCGTCGTGCCGAGCCCTGAGAGCTCTCCGGTGGATGTCGTCGTGACCGAGCGGGTCTCGGCCGCCGCGGGGTCGGGGCCACCGTCTTCGCCCGAGACGACCTCGAAGCCGTCCACGTAGACCGCTCCCGAGCGGTGCGCGATCAGCAGCTCGTGACTCCCCTCGCCCAGGTCATCGAACGAGATCGAATGGCCGAACCCGGGGGAGTCGCCGGGCGCCGGGCCGGAGTAGTCGATCGTCGCCGCGAGCTCCCCGTCGAGGAAGACGTCCGCCGAGCCTCCCTGCTCGGAGACGGCGTAGAAGTAGCGGATCTCGTTCCCCTCGAAGACGAGCCGGGCGGTGGGCGGCTGGCCGCCTCCGGCCGAGCCCATCCGTCGGTGGTAGCCGCCGTTCGAGGCCGCAGGGTCGGTCCGCCGATGCCAGCCGCGCCGGTACTCGATCGCCGGGTCGGCGTCGTCCACCTCGGTGATCAGTGGCTCCTCCCCGTCGACGAAGTCGACGCCGGTCGCCATTCGGAGGAAGCCGGGGTGAGAGACGGCCCCGTCCGGCTTGAACGACGTGTCCGAGTAGGCGATCAGGAACCTACCGTCGGCGCTGATCGAGTTGGTGTGGTAGTCGCCGAGTCGGCGGTCCACGGCTTCCGGGAGCTCCGCCTGGCAGGTGGTCCCCTCGGAGCAGATCGTCCCGGTGTGGAACGGCTCGGGGGTGGCCACGGTGACCTCGTAGACGGGCGGCCGCTCTTCACCGCACCCGTCCACCCAGCCGTGGCCGGTGACCGTCTGCGCCGCGTACACGCGGTAGCTCGCCACGGTGTCGTCCGTGACCGGGACCGGGCGGTCGGCCTGGAACCACGACACCCCGACCCGGCCGTCGTCGCCGGCGGAGATCCAGGGCCACAACACGTCCTCGGCGATCTCCGGGGTGTCGTCGGCGGTGGTGTCGTGGATCACCGTGGTCTGCCAGGTCACGCCCCGGTCGGTGGAGTGGGACACCCGGATCTGGTTGCGGGTGTTCGTGACCAGAAAGACGTTGCCGGCCCGGTCGATCGTCAGGTTGGTCAGGAACCCGTGGGCGTGAGGGGTGCCACCGGGGATGACCCCGTCGATCCGGGTGAAATCGCCCTCCCTGGCGTTCGGATACACGGCCACGGTGCCGTTGGCCGCGGGGAAGAACAGCCGCCCGTCCGACTTGTCCACCTCGATCTTCGAGGGCGGGCCCGAGCCGGGGAGCTGCACGAAGTTGACGAGGTCGAACGTCAGCCCACCGTCGGTGGACTTCCACATCCGCCGCCCGCCCGGGATCTGGTTGCCGTTGAGATAGACGACATCCTCCTCGTCCGCGGCGAGCCACTCCCGGTCGGTCATCACCGTGGCGAACGGATGACCGGTCCACGTGGCCCCGGAGTCCTCGGACTTGGCCACGTACACGTTGGCGAGGTTGATCCCTGACGTGTACACGTTGCCGGCGGCATCGACGGCGAAGTCGGGGTCGGAGAAACCGGAGACGGTGGCGTGCGGTCCGACCTCCGTGCCCAGCAGGCCGACGTACCTCCACGTGTCGCCGCCGTCGATCGAGCGCCAGAGGTAAGTGGCACCGGTGTACGGCGTGACGAAGTCCGGGTCGGGCATGTTGTCCCGGTTGAAGAGGGTCGTCGAAGCGTGCGCTGCGTAGGCGAGGGTCCCGTCCGGAAGGCCCTCCACGCTGGGCTCGCCCCCCGCCCGAACCTCGTCGATGATCTGGGGCTCCTCGAACGTCAGGGGGGGCATCGTCGGTGGCCCTCCGCAGCCCTCCTGGGCATGGGTGGAGCCGGTGGGGGCGAAGGTGAGCAGGAGCCCCAGGGACAGGGTCAGGGTCACGGAGCGCGACACGGGGATCTCCTTTCTGGCTGACCTGATCCACGGCGCTCGTGCGTACGATCGAGATCAGCGCTCCCGTTCGAGCATCCCCCGAACGGCCAACAGTGCAAGCGTAACTAGCTCTCTTTAACTAGTCAAACCACGTCGCGCCGGAGCCCTACAGCTCGCCGGTGAATCGGAGGACGTCGAGGCCGCGGGTGTAGTCGATGGCGTACACGATGCGGTCCGTCGCCCAGTGCGGGGCCGAGGTGCTGCCTGCGTAGGGCACGAACCATCCGACCTCGCCGATCGCGCCGTCGCGCCCGATCCGAAGGAATCGCGTCCCGTGCTCGTACGCCGCCATGGCGACGATCCCACCGTTCGCGTAGGTCGGGTTCTCCTCGAACCAGTGGGTGGAGCACCCGAGGCCGTTCACCGCCGGGTTGCCGTCCTGGTAGGTCCCGTTGGAGAGCTCCAGCCGGTCGACCTCCTGGAACGTGTGGGTCCGGCGCCAGCGCCTCGTGTCCCACGAGCGGAAGAAGGCCTCGTTCAGCTCGCACCGTGGCGTGAAGTTGTTCTCCCCGACGGTGAACGCGAACCGGTCCCGAGCGCCCCGGGGCCACAGCGCCGAGTGGACGAAGCCGACGTCCGGGCCCACGGCCAGGAGCCTGGGATGCGCCGGATCGCGCGCGTCCAGGTACATCCACGGGTCCGTCGACGTGAGCACGAAGCCGGGCTTCACCTCTTCGACGTCGTGGCCGTCCTCACCAGGGAGCCCCTCCATCCAGTTGCGCTGGATGACCTTCGGATCGCCGGGGTTGCGGAGGTCGACGATCGCGCCGTCGGAACCCCACAGCCACGTGCAGTCGAACAGGCAGCTCATCGTGTGGTTGGCCGACTCGAACTCGGTGTCGGACGAGACGGCGGCGATCTCGACGGGGTGGGCCTTGTCCCGCACGTCCCAGACGTGGAGCACGTTGCGGGGGAGGGTCTCCGACATGATCAGGATCCGGCCGTTCGTGGCCACGTCCTCGCTCTCGAACTGGAAGGCGTCGTCGCCTAGTGTCCTGAGTTGTAAGTTCGCTGGAATAGAGCCATCGTTCGTGTTCTCATCGTGTGTCGGCGACGATGGGAGGCGGCGATGGCGGGACGGGGACGGCCCAAGGTCGAGCTGGTGC
>JACQTL010000054.1 GCA_016210805.1 Actinomycetota bacterium
ACATCGACCCGGACCGGCCCGTGGTGCTGGTGTGCCGCTCCGGGAACCGCAGCGAGCTCGCCGCGCTCATGCTCCAGGCCAGGGGGTTCGAGGCCTACAACCTGGCCGGCGGGGTCGAGGAGTGGTCGGCCCTCGACCTCCCGTTCACCACCCCGCACGGCGAGCCCGGCCGCGTGGCCTGATCCCGTGCGCCTCTTTCCCTCCCGGCTCCTGCTCGCCGCCCTGGTCGCCGCCCTCGCGGCGGCCTGCGGGGGTGGCGGGGGCGGCGGTGGCCGGCGGGCGACCTGCGAGCCCTCGGGCACCGAGCTCACCGTCACCGCCCGGAACATCGCCTTCGACCGGGGCTGCCTGGCCGCGCCGGCCGGCCGGGCCTTCACGATCGAGCTGGCGAACCGGGACTCCGGGATCCCCCACAACCTCTCCATATACGTCGGGGGGAAGGCCCTGTTCGAGGGCGAGATCTTCTCCGGAGACGACTCGCGGACCTATCGGGTGCCCGCCCTCGAGGCTGGGGACTACACCTTCGTCTGCGACGTCCACCCGGAGATGGACGGCGCGTTCGTGGTGGCGTAGCCGGGCACCCGCTACTCGCGGGGCGCGGCCCCGTCGACGACCTCGCGGTCCCCGAGGGGCTCGTCGAGCGACACGGCGACCGACTTGTACACGGCGATCTCGATGCACGCGAAGTCCTCGTCGCCGGGCTCGTGCCCCTCGTACAGGGTCACGGTCACGGAGCCGGCGGCCTCCTCGACCTCCACGCGGTCCAGGACGTAGCAGGGCTCGACTCCGCTGTAGAAGGCCACGGTGAGCGTCAGGCCGTCGTCGCTCACCTCCACGGAGTCGAACTCCCGGGCCCGGACGTCGACCATGCCGGGACGGGGGGTCACCGGCGTGGGCCCCGGGTCGATGGCGCCGGGGTCGTCGTCGCAGGGGGTGTAGCTCACGGGGTCGTCGGGGTCGGCATCGGCGGGGACCTCGGCGGGAGACTGCCCGCAGCCCACCGGTTCAGAGGCCCCCGCGTCGCCGGTCCCGGGGTCGCCGGCCCCGGCCTCCGTCGAGGAGAGCCTCGCGCAGGCCCCCAGGAGGAGGGCCAGGATCACGGCTACCAGGATCGGCCTCACGGGCGCTCGGAGCGGCACGTCGGTTCGACGCGCGGCCCCCGGCCGGGGTTCCCGGGCCCCCCGGCCGGGCTCAGGGTCCGGTCGGAGCGTGCCGAGACCCAATGCACGATGGAAGAACCCGGCCGACCGGCCTCCCCGGCGGCCGCGGAGCCCCTCGACGACCGCACCGACCTCAAGTACCGGACCCTCGTCGAGCAGGTGCCCGCGGTCGTCTACATCGCCCTGCTCGGCGACGAGGGCGACTGGCTCTACGTGAGCCCTCAGATCGAGGGGCTCATGGGGTACACGCCCGAGGAGTGGCTGGCCCACCCGGAGCCGTTCGGCGGCCACGTGAACCCGGAGGACCGCGACAGGGTCTGGCGCCTGGAGCTGGCCAGGTCCGTCGACGGGTTGCCGTTCCGCACCGAGTACCGGATGCGGACCCGGGACGGGCGCGAGATCTGGATCCGGGACGAGGCCGTGATGGTCCGGGACGGGGAGGGGCGGCCCCTGTTCTGGCAGGGCCTCCTGTACGACATCACCGAGCAGCGCAACCGAGAGGAGGAGCTGCGCCAGGCCCAGGAGGACCGCCGCCTCCTCCTCGAGCGGCTCCTCTTCGTGGTCGAGGAGGAGCGGACCCGGACGGCCGTGGAGCTCCACGACGGCCCGATCCAGGGGCTGACCGCCGTCCAGCTCCAGCTCGAGACGGCCCGGCGCATGGTCGAGACGGGCGACCCGTCGGCATGGGAGATCGTCGCCCTCCAGGCCCAGGACGGGCTGACCCGGGAGATCGAGCGCCTCCGCTCGCTGATGCACGACCTCCGCCCGCCGGTGCTCGACCGCGGGGGGCTGGTGGCGGCGCTGCACCAGCTGGCCGCGGGGTCGCGGCAGCGCGCCGAGCCCCGGGTGTCGGTGCGGGCCGGGGCGGTGCGACGCTTCGAGCGCGGGCTGGAGACCGCTCTCTACCGCCTGGCCCAGGAGGCCGTGGCCAACGCGGTCCGCCACGGCGGCGCCCGGTCGGTCGAGATCGAGGTGACCGGGTCGGAGCAGGAGGTCCGGCTCGAGGTCCGCGACGACGGCGCCGGCTTCGACGTCGCGGCCGCCGAGGACGTGGCTTCCTCCCAGCACTTCGGGATCCTCGGGATGCGCGAACGCATGCGGATGGCCGGTGGGCGGCTGGAGATCCGCTCGGCTCCCGGGGAGGGGTGCACCGTCCGGGCCGTGGTCCCCATCCCGCTCCAGGACGGCTGACCGCAGCCGGCGGAGAACCACCGGCCCGGCCGGGCGGTCCAACTGTTCGTGGCCCGGGCACCAGCCCTCCCGACCGGCGAGCTTGCCGACCTGGTGGCGGAGTCCTTCGCGGACCTGGCGGCCTCCGCCGGCGAGCTCGGCGAGATCGTCGCCGGCACCTACGCGCGGCTCACGAGGGCGCACGGCGAGATCCGGGCCGCCGCCGGGCAGCTCCGGCCGGGAACCGTCCGGGCCCTCGACGACGAGCTCCGCCGGGCCAGGGTCCGGTACCGCGGGATGATGGGCGAGATCGAGGCGCTCGGGGCGAGGTGCCGGGCCGGGGGACACGACCGGGACGCGCTCGGAGCGGCGGCGGACCGCCGGGCCGCCCTGGCCGAGCTGGTCAGGACCCTGGCCGGGCCGGCCGCGGCCCTCGTCACCGCGTCCGACTGGCAGTCCCCCTCGTTCGCCCACGCCGTCCGGTCCGCGGCCGGTCGCCTCACCGGGCGGGTCGCGGAGCACGTGAACGACTACAAGCGGGACCGGCACTCCGACGCCGGGGAGCTGGAGCTCTCCTGGCTGGCCGAGTACGCGCGGCCCCATCCCGCCTGGGAGGCCGACGCCCTCATGACCGGCTGCGGGATGAGCGCCTTCACCACGGTGCTGGCCCACCTGGTGAGCGACGGCGTGGTCCGGGGGCCCGTCGTGGTGGGCCGCTCCGTCTACCACGAGTGCCGGGACCTGGTGGCCCGGAGCCCGCTCGGGGGGCGCGTCGTCGAGCCCGGGCCCGACGAGACTGACCTCGTCCCGTTCCTCGAGGCCCTGGACCGGATCCGTCCCGGCGCGGTCTTCCTGGACACGCTGGGCAACGTGCGCTCGGTCCCCGTCCCCGACGTGCCCCGGATCCTGAGGTGGCTGGCGGCATGGCCGCTCGGAGGTTCCACCACGGTCGTCGTGGACACGACCGGCACGGCGTGCGCGTCGCGGCCCCACGCCGCGCCGCCGGGCCCCCACGGGGGGCCCACCGTGATCGCGTTCGAGAGCCTGACCAAGATGGCCCAGCTGGGCCTGGATCGGACGACCGCGGGGATGATCGTCGCTCCGGCCCCAGTGGCCGAGCGCCTGTCGGCGTGGCGCGAGCACCTCGGCACGAACGCCGCCGAGGGCTCGGCACACGTGGTCCCCCGGCCGGACCGGGCTCTCCTCGAGCGGCGCCTGGCCCGGCTGGAGCGCAACGCCACCCTCCTGGCCGAGCACCTGGAGCGCTTGGGCCAGCGGCCCGGCTCCCCGGTGCTCGGGGCCACGTACCCGGGACTCCCCGGGCACCCGTCGTCGGCCGTCGCCGCCCGGATGGGGTTCCGGGGGAGCTTCCTGGCCGTCGAGCTGGACCCGCGGCTCGACACGCCCCACGGCCACCGCGCGTTCGTCGACACCGCGCTGGCCGAGGCCCGGGCCCGGGGTGTCCCCCTGGTGGCCGGGGCGAGCTTCGGGCTCGACACCACCCGGATCTACCGCACCGCCTCCACCAGCGCCTCGGGGACGCCGTTCGTCCGGATCGCGGCCGGGACCGAGCACCGCCTGGCCGTGGAGGACCTCAAGGCGGTGCTCGGCGCCGTCGCGGTGCGCCTGCGCCGGGGAGCCGCTCGAGCGCGGTCGCTAGGCGTCTAATCCGACCAGCGCGCGCTTCCCGTCAGAGACCCCGATCTCGATCTCCGGCGGGGTGCGCCGACCGTGGATGAAGCCCAGCACCGTCAGGACCGCCATGAGGATCGCCGCGGCGAACGCCCCCCACGTGGCCCACAGGGCGATCTGGCCGAAGACCCAGAACGCGTAGGCGTTGAGGAGCAGCCCCCGCAGGGTCTCGCCCTTGAACAGCGACTCCCGCTGCCCCGCGAGCTCCGCGTCGTCGGGGTTCGCCCTGACGACCGCGCCCATCTCGGCGTAGGTCAGCCCGCCGCCGATGTCCTCGAGGTGCACGGCGATGTAGTGGTTGGCGTAGGCCTTGGCCTGCGCCCCGGTGACGAGCTGCTGGCCGGCGTACTTGCTCAGGTAGGGCTCGATCCTCGGGTCCGCCAGCGACTCGCTCCCCGCCTCGGGGAAGAAGATCTTCTGGGCGGTCAGCTCCCTGGTGACCGTGCTGTCCGCGTACCTGTAGCCCACGAACAGGAAACCGCCGGCCACGATCAGCACGACGGTCAGTAGCACACCGACCCAGGAGACCAGCAGGTCGAACGTTCTCCTCCGCATCTTCTTCCCTCCTTGCTCACCGATCGCGCGATCCCTCCGCGCGCCCTCAACTCTGCCGCGGCGCGCACGGGCTGCCATGGGTCGCTCGGCCCCTTGCCGACGGGCCGGAGGCCCCGATCGGTTCGGGACCCCGGGGAGGGAGGCGGTGGGGTCAGCCGGAGAGGGGACGGACCTCGACGGTCCCGTCGGTGACCCTGGTCTCGTACCGGGGCAGGGGTGTGGCCGACGGGCCCCGGAGGACTCGCCCGTCGGCCAGCCCGTACATGCTCCCGTGGGCCGGGCAGGTCACGGTGACCAGGCCCCCGGAGGTGTGGACGAGCCCGCGGTCGAGGGGGGCCCGCTGATGCGTGCACCGGCTGCCCACCGCGAACAGCCGGTCGCCGAACCGGTACACGAGGGCCTCCTCGTCACCGACCTTCACCCGGGTGGGCCTCCCCTCCCCGAGCTCGGCGAGGGTTCCCGCGGGGACCCAGTCCCCCCCCTCGCTCACCGGTCGGCCATCACCCCCGCCGGCCGAAGATCCGCTTGAAGAACCGGCCGACGGCCCGCAGGAGCGCCCAGATCCCTAGGCGCAGGCCGGCCACCGGCTTGGCGGTGACCTGCCGCGCGGGCTCCTCGCCCGGCCGGGCGGCCTCCTGGGCCGCCAGGTTGGCCTGGAGGCAGTCGGCGAACTGCTTGGTGAGCTTGCCGGAGACGTCCTGCATCATCCCCCGGCTGTACTGCGCGACGGCCCCGGAGACCGTGATGTCCTGCGAGAACCTCACCCTGGTGGAGCCCTCGTCCTCGGCCTCGGCCCACGCCGTGACCAGGGCCGACGCGGCCCCCCGGCCCCGCTGCTCCATCCCCTGGGCCTTGAGCACGACGCGGTGCCCGGCGTCGTCGCGCTCGGTCATGGACACGGTCCCGGCGAACGAGAGGCCCACCGGCCCCAGCTTGATCGTGACCTTGCCCTTCCAGGTGCTCTCGTCGACGGTCTCGGTGAGCTCCGCCCCGGGCATGCACGGCGCGATCCGCTCGACGTCCAGGAGGTAGGCCCACACCCGCTCGATCGGGGCCATGACGGCGAACTCGTTCTCGACCAGCAATCCGCTAACCCCCGGTCGCCGTCATCGCCAGGCCCCGCGGTCGTCGGTCCGCTCGTGGATCGGGCCCCTCCGGTCCCGGAGGAAGCCGCTGCCCCGGCCCCGGCGGACGGCCAGGATCTCCGCCACGATCGCCGTGGCGATCTCCTCGGGCCCGTCGCTCCCCAGGTCCAGCCCGGCCGGGCCGAACATCTTCTTCAGGTCCTCGGGGGAGGGCTCCACGCCCTCCCGGCGGAGCTCGGCGATCAGCCGGTCGGTCCGGACCTTCGGCCCCAGCAGGCCGATGTAGGCCACCGGCGTCCCCAGGAACCCCTGGAGGTACGCCTTGTCCCGCAGGTAGTTGTGGCTCATCACGACGACGTGGGTCCGCTCGTCGGTCCCGGCTCGGGCGGCGGCCTCCTCGGGCCGCTCCACGTGCACGAAGCCGGCCGCCTCGGGGAAGCGCTCCCGGCACAGGAACCGCTCCCTCTCGTCCACGACCAGGACCTTCCAGCCCAGGGCCGCCGCCGCCCTGACCACGGGGAC
>JACQTL010000001.1 GCA_016210805.1 Actinomycetota bacterium
GGCGGGGGTGGGGGCGGCGGTGTCGGAGGCAGCTTGACCGGCGGCCACTGATGCTGCGGCTCTGCGCCGGTCGGCCCTCCTCCCGAGATCCCGACGTAGCCCCCGGGGACCTGCCCGGCCGTGCCGTCGTAGCGCTGAACCTCGGGCTTGCCGCGCTGCCAGTAGCGGCCCGGGAACTTCCGGTTGCACTCCTCCCACACGGAGTTCCGGTTCTGCCAGATGCCCTCGAGGCCCCCCACCACGGTCTCGATCCGCCCTCCGAGGGTCATGATCTGCGCGTTGAGGTTCGGGTCCGTGGCGTCACCCCCGGCGAGCTGCCTCTGGATCAGCGCGTTCCGCTCGTCGATCATCGCCCTGGCCTGCGAGACCACCGTGTCGAGCTGGGCGTCGAGCGCGCGGATCGAGTCGGCGCACCGGTCGGGGTCCGAGGTCCCACCCCTGTCGAGCGGCACGCCCGACAGCGCCCGCGGCCGCTCGAGGTCGGGCTTGGCCCGGGAGGGGAACTTCCCCGGATGGGCGGTGTTGCAGCGCTCCCAGGCCTGCTGCCGCTGGCTCCACAGCCCCTCGATGTGCTTGGCCCAGGCGTCGATGTTCGAGTCGAGCTTCCCGATGTACTCGTCCTGCGCTTCGAGCTTCGCCAGCTCGGTCTTGACGTGGCCGGCCCAGATGCTCGATGGGTTGCCGGCCGCCTCCGCGTCCGCCTTGAACTTCTGGAACTGCTCGAGCTTCGAGACGGTGGCCTGGCGCTCGGCGGCCCTGGCCGCGCGGTCGTCCACGATGCCCTTCGCGGTGGCCAGCGCGGTGTCGATCTCGGCGTCGAGCGCCGACAGAGCCTTCTGGCAAGCGTCCTCCGCGGGGGGCTTGCCGGTCCCGTTGCCGCCCAGCAGGGAGGTCACGATGGCCGTGATCGTGGCCGCGGTCCCGGCCGTGGCGATCACCCCCGCGGTGTTGCGGCAGTCGCCCTTGTTCTCGGGGCGGCAGGTGTCGTTGGCGAGGGCGATCCCGGCGAAGACGAGGACGCCGGCGAACGAGCCCAGGGACACCACGACCCCCCGAAGGGCCCACCGCCCCCGGCTACCGCGCATCGCCCTTGGCCTCCCGGAGCAGGAGGAAGGCGACGCCACCCGAGATCAGCGTCGAGAGGACGAACAGGCCTCCCCGATCGGTGGCGTATGCGGGCGAGCTGGTCGTGCCCTGGAAGAGCACGGGGAGCGCGGCGAGGGTCCCGTGCACGATCCAGAAGCCGAGCAGGATCGGCACCAGCACCGCGAGCAGCATCCGCAGCCGCCGCGGGATCACCCGGTTCCTCCGCTGGTAGAAGCCCCTGAGCCGCCCGTCCAGCTGCGGCCCCAGGATCGCCAGGCCGCCCACCATGGCGAGGGTGGTCAGCATGACCAGCAGCCCGGCCCCGGAGGTCCCCTGCCCCCTGATCACGAACCACAGCAGCGCGGGGATCGCGGTGAGCACCGGCCGGACCCAGGGCGGGAACTGTCCGAACACCCTGCCCAGGCCCATGCGGGCGCCGATCTCCTTGCGGAACAGGATGAGCAGGATCGACCCGACCCCCGCGATGACGACGAAGAAGATCTGGCCGTGGGCCAGGTAGTCGATGTAGCCCATCACCCCGACCAGGATCAGCGGGAACCAGATGTCCTTGGCCCGCCGGGCCAGGTCCTTCCAGTCGACCGTGATCTCCCGGACGGGCTGGGCTGCGGCCACAGCCTGGGTCGAGGCGGAGACCTGGTCGAACCGGGTCCCGCACCGGCCGCAGAACGCCGCTCCGGGAACCCGGGGGGCCCCGCAGGTGGGGCAGGTCGCCGCGCTCATGCGAGCTTCACCCTCCCCGGCGCCGGCAGGGCCCGGCGCTCGCACCACACGCCGATCACGGAGCCGTAGACCGCGTGGCCGATCACGCTCACCACGAGGAACGAGGGGATCGACTCGATCTCGAACAGCGTCGGGTAGACCGCCGTCATGCCGAGCTGGAGGGCGGTCCCGAAGATCAGGCCCCACCACCACCGAGCCGGCCCGGCCACGACGGAGTACGCGATGGCGAACGTCAGGCCGTTGCTCACGTGGTAGGCCCATCCGGCCACGCGCGCCGGCGCGGACCCCAGCGGGAGCCCGGTCATGAAGTGGCCGAATGCGTCCATCGAGCGGAACGCCTGGAAGTTCAGGGGGAGAGCCACCTGCGCCAGCAGCCTGACGAGGTCGTAGGCCACCAGCCCGAGCAGGCCCGCCTGGGCGCCCACCACGATCCGGTTGACCAGCAGCCGGCGGTTCTCCCGCCGCGCCCAACCGGTCAGGGCGACGAGCAGGACCATCCCGGGCAGCGTGACGAAGCTCACCGCGTAGGGCATCGCCACCCACCCGAGCCAGTGCAGGAGAAGGGCCGCGATCGACGCCCCGCATGCCGCCAGGGTGAGCAGGACCAGGGGCAGGTCCCGACGCGAGGAGGCCGCCGGCTGGAGCCGCGCGGGCACCCGCACCTCACCTCGGGCGGCACCCGAAGTCGGACACCCCTCCCCCTCCCTCCGCTGGCGGCTGGGCGAACGGTAGCCCCCGCGCTCCCGGCGAGCAAGGGGGGTCGGAAAGCGGCCGGTCGAGGCCGCCCGAGCCGTGTGCGTGGGCCGGGAAGGGATCGAACCTTCGACACGAGGGTTAAAAGCCCCCTGCTCTGCCACTGAGCTACCGGCCCGGTAGGAAGGGTAGACGTTCCCTCTCTCCGCACGCGTCCCGACGGGAACCGATCCCGACGGCCAGCCGTCCAAGCTCCCGTCCACAGAGGGAGGTCGCAGCCATGGACGGTGGGGGCAAGGTGGGAGTCGCGGCGCTCGTGCTCGGTGTGGCCCTCGGGCTGTCGCTGCCGGGGGCGGCCCAGGACACCTCGTCCGAGCCGGCGAAGCGGACGGTCTCCGTCTCGGGGATCGGCCGGGTCACCAGAGCACCGGACGAGGCGCTGGTCTCGCTCGGGGTCCGGACCGAGGCCGCCGACCCGGCGGAGGCGATGAACCAGAACGCCCGCCGGATGAACGCCGTCCTCTCCGCGCTGACGGACGCGGGAGTGGACCGCGAGGACATCGCGACCACGAACGTGAGCCTCTATCCGAACTGGGAGAACGAGTCCGGCACTCCCAGCGGCTACGTGGCCGAGAACCAGATCGAGGTCACCGTCACGGACCTCGAGCGGATCGGGAAGGTGCTCGACGTGGCCGTCGAGGCCGGCGCCAACATCGCCGGTGGGATCTCGTTCCGCCTCTCGGACGACAACGTGGGCCGCGAGGAGGCCCTCCGGGGCGCCGTGGCCGACGCCAGGGACAAGGCCGAGATCCTCGCCGCGGCGACCGGGGCCACCCTGGGTCGAGTGGTCACCATCCAGGAAGCTGGGGGAGGCACGCCGCCGCCCGTCTACTACGAGGACCGGGCCTACGCCGTGGCCGAGGGCGCGGCGGCGCCGGTGATCCCGCCGGAGCTCGACTCCATGGTGTCCGTGCTCGTCGTGTGGGAGCTCGTCTAGCTGCGACACGGGACGTTCGGATCGGGCCGCGCGCGCCTCACTCCGGGGGGCGCGCGCGGTACCGGTTCGTGATGGGGAGGCGGCGGTCCCGGCCGAAGGCCTTCGGCGTGATCTTCACCCCCGGCGGGGCCTGGCGGCGCTTGTACTCGGCCCGGTCGATCATCTCCACCACGCGGTGCACGAGGTCCGGGTCGGCCCCCGAGGCCACGATCTCCTCTGGCGAGCGGTCCTCCTCCACGTAGTCCTCGACGATCGGATCGAGGAGCTCGTAGGGCGGTAGCGAGTCGGTGTCCTTCTGGTCCGGGCGGAGCTCGGCGGAGGGCGCCTTCTCCAGGATCGCGTCGGGGATGGGCGGCGTCTCCCCCCGGGCCGCGGCGTCGGCGTTCCGCCACCTGGCCACCTCGTAGACCAGCGTCTTGGGCACGTCCTTGATCGGGGCGAAGCCGCCGGCCAGGTCGCCGTACAGCGTGGAGTACCCCACGGCCATCTCGCTCTTGTTGCCGGTGGCCAGGACCAACGAGCCGAACTTGTTGGAGATGGCCATGAGCAGGTTCCCGCGGATCCGGGCCTGGACGTTCTCCTCGGCCGTCCCGGGCTCCGTCCCGGCGAAGGCGCCGGCCAGCGCGTCGAGGTAGCTCTGGAAGACGTCGTCGATGCCGACCCGGTCCAGGCGGATCCCCAGCCTCCCGGCCATGTCGGCGGCGTCACCGATGCTCCCCTCCGACGAGTAGCGCGAGGGCATCGACAGGGCACGGACGGCCTCGTGGCCCAGGGCGTCGGCGGCGAGCGAGGCCACGAGCGCCGAGTCGATCCCTCCCGACAGCCCCACCACGACCTCGCGGAACCCGTTCTTGCGAACGTAGTCGCGGAGCCCGAGGACCAGGGCCCGGTGGACCTCCTCGGGGCCCTCCGGCCACGGCGGCCGGTCCGGCGGGACGAGGGCCGGCTTGGGCGTGGCCGCCACCGTCGGCCCATCGAACCGTTCGTCGGCCTCCGGGACGTCGATGTCCACGACCAGGAGGTCCTCCTCGAACATCGCCGCGTGCCAGGCCAGCTCGCCGTCGGGCGAGACCACCATGGAGCCGCCGTCGAAGACCAGCTCGTCCTGCCCGCCGACCGCGTTCACGTAGACGATCCAGGCGCGGGTCTCCATGGCCCTGGCCCGGCACACCTCCAGGCGCTCGGCGATCTTCCGCCGGTGGTACGGGGAGCCGTTGATGTTGGGGATCACCGAGACCCCCCGGCGGGCGTAGCCCTCCCACGGGGCCCCGGGCCACCACGCGTCCTCGCAGACGCTGATCCCCAGCGCGGACGAGGCCACCCGAACCGAGCACCCGGCCTCGCCGGGGACGAAGTAGCGCTGCTCGTCGAAGACCCCGTAGTTCGGCAGGCGGACCTTGTGGTACCGGGCCGCCACCCTGCCCCCGGACAGCAGGCCGGCCGCGTTGTGGATCCCCCGGTCGGAACGGTCCACGAACCCGGTCAGCACGGCGCACCCCGACGCCGTCCGGCGGGCCAGCTCGTCCAGGGCCTCCAGGTTGTCCCGGACGAAGGCCGGCCGGAGCACCAGGTCCTCGGGGGGGTAGCCGGTCACCGCGAGCTCCGGGAAGCACACGAGGTCCGCTCCGGCCTCGGTGGCCTCCTTGGCCCGCTCCACCATGCGCTCGACGTTGCCGGCGAGGTCGCCGACGGTCGTGTCGATCTGCCCGAGCGCGATCCGGACCACGGGCCCAAGCTTACGCGGGGCGGGTGGCCCGGAAAGTGGGCGTCGAGCCCCGCGGCGTGGCATCCTCCACTCGCATGGGGGAGGGAACGAGCGGGACGGGCGTGGCGCGCACGGCGGAGCGGTTCACCGCGTGGGCCGAGGGCTACAGGGAGATCTGGGCGCCGATCCTGCTGCCCTGGAACGTCCGCCTGGCCGAGCCGGTCGAACTGTCGCCGGTCGCCTCGGTCCTCGAGGTCGGCACCGGTGTGGGGAACCTCCTCGGGGTCCTCAGGCAACGAGCCCCCCGGGGACGGATCGTGGGCGTCGACTACTCGGAGGGGATGGTGGCCCTGGCCCCCCGGGGCCCCGGGCTGGCCTCCGTCGCGGTCATGGACGCGGTGCGGCTCGGCTTCGCCGACGGCTCCTTCGACGCAGTGCTGATGCCCTTCATGCTCTTCCTGGTCCCCGACCCCCTGGCCGCCCTCCGGGAGGCCGGGCGCGTGCTCCGGCCGGGCGGCGAGGTCGCCGTGACTGCCTGGGGGCCGGACGCGCCGTACGGGCCGCTCGCCGTGTGGAACGAGGAGCTCGACCGGGCCGGCGCGCCCAGGCCCCAGCCGATGGCCCGGACCGACGAGCTCATGGACGACCCGGCGAAGCTCGCCGCCCTCCTCACCGAGGCCGGATTCGAGGACCCGCGGGCCACCGGGGAGCCGTTCGTGCTGGACATGGACGTCGAGGGCGTGATCCGCCGCCACACCGGCCTGGGCCTCACCCGGACCCGCTACGAGTCCCTTGCCCCCGAGGACCGCCGAGCCTTCCTCGACCGCTTCCGCGAGAGGCTTTCGGCGCTCCCTCCCGAGGAGCTGGTCTTCCGCGACGAGGTCGTCCTGGGCTGGGGCCGGCGGCCGGGCCGGGAGCTCAGCTGAACGTGGCGCAGGGGGTGGGGACCAGCTCGACGTCCAGCCGGCTCGCGGGAACGGGCTCCGGCATGGCCAGGACCCTGAAC
>JACQTL010000064.1 GCA_016210805.1 Actinomycetota bacterium
CCCCGAGCGTGGCCACCCCCCTGTTCAGCGTGATCGTCCCGACCCACGGGCGCCCGGCCTACCTGGCCGAGGCGCTCGCCTCGGTCGCCGCCCAGACGATCGGGGACTGGGAGGCCCTCGTCGTGGACGACGCCAGTCCCGAGCCGGTGGAGATCCCCGACGACCCCCGGTTCCGCCTGGTCCGCCGGGACGAGAACGGGGGCCCGGGGGCGGCTCGGAACTCCGGCCTGGCCGCGGCCACGGGCCGGTACATCGCCTTCCTGGACGACGACGACCTGTTCACGCCGGACCGCCTGGAGGTCGCCCTCGAGGGGCTCCAGCGCGCACCGGTGGCGATCTGCTTCAACCACTACATCGGGGCCCCGCCGAAGGGCGGTCGGGTCCTGGAGGGCATGGTCCACGACACGATCGGCGACCACATGGCCCCCCACCTGGGGAGGACCGCCGTCGAGAGGGCCGTCGCCCCCGCGTTCGACGAGCGGTTCACCGCCGCGGAGGACGTCGAGTGGTGGATCCGCCTCTCCCGGGAAGCCGCGGTGACCACGGTCCCCCGGTTCGCCTACCTGGTCCGCCGGCACCCCGGCCCCCGGACCCACACCGGGCTGGAGAACAGGGTCCGGTGCCGGTTCATGCTCCTGGAGCTGCACGCGGGCTACTTCGCCGAGCACCCCAGGGCCGCGGCGTTCCAGTGGAAGAGGATCGGCCTGATGGCGAGCTCGCTGGGCGACCACCGCCTGGCCCGCCGGGCCTTCCGTCGCTCGCTGCGCCTGAACCCCGAGCCCCGCACCGCCTGGCATCTGGCCCGCTCGACGAAACCGTCCCGAACCACCCTCCGCACCGACCCCCCCGCCGACGTCCACGAGCAGGCGTGATCCATCCCAGAGCGGCATCCGCCCTGGAATGTCAGAGGGGGCCGACATACTGACTCGGGCGACTGATCTTCTCCACCACGAGAAGGGTTGAGGGCGAGCTGGGGTCGATCCATACTGAGCCGTGCTTCCGCCCGCGACGGCCGAGGGGATGTCATGAGCGCCGTACCGGAGGACCTCGCTTTCTTCGCGGAGGATCTGCGCCAGGAGAAGCTTGCGAGGCACAGGTGGCAACACATGCTCGGGGCCCTTCGCCGGAAGGTCCACACCGTCGGCGATGGTCCGGAGGACGCGCCCTGGAGGGAATACTTCCAGGAACTGGCGACCCTCGCGGAGCGATCCAGGGAGGACCCCGGGGCTCACGAGGCCGCGATCAAGCGCCACGTGGCCAAGGGGTTCATGCGCCTCCTCTTCGAGAAGGACGCCGTCGTGCAGTCGTCCGGCTTCCCCGAGCCCGAGGGCGACGAGCGGGTCGTCTTCAGGACTCGACGTGAGCTCGCCGAGGCGTTCGGAGTGATAGAGGGTGGACGATGAGCCTCTGTTCCCCCTGCAGATGGAGGATTCTGTCTGGCGGGCGCTGAGGGAGCTACCACCAGATGACTACGCCGACGCCTACAACGTCCTCGATCAGGTGATGGCCGCCGGCCCCGGCATCGCGGGCGCGATCGAGACAGAGCTGGCCATCCGCGGGAAGTGGGTCAAGGGCTATCAGGTCATGCTCCTTTCGGGAGACACGATCCTTACGTTCGCTCCCGTGAAGCGCGACGGCGAAACGTACATCGAGGTCGCGCATCCGATCCACATCGACTGGGAGTACCGCGACGAGTAAGCGGCAAGGCGTCCGGCCGAGGGCCTACGTACACGCTCCCAGTAGGGCTCAGGCGCCGGTGGGCTGGTGGTCCTCGACGTCCTTGAGGTAGAGCTCGATCACCTGGTCGGATGGGCCGTCGGCTCGGATCATGCCCCGCTCGAGGTAGACGGTCCGGGGGCAGAGGCGCTGGACGTCCTCGAGCACGTGGGACACGAACACGAGGGTCTGGCCGTTGGCCCGGAGCTCGTCCATCCGCTTCAGGCACCGGCGCTGGAACGACTCGTCCCCGACGGCCAGGACCTCGTCGATCAGCAGGACGTCGGGGTCGAGGTGCACGGCCACCGAGAAGCCGAGCCGGACCTCCATCCCGCTCGAGTACCGCTTCACCGGCGTGTCGATGAACCGGCCCAGCTCGGCGAAGTCCACGATCTCGTCGAACCGCTTGCGGATCTCCTTGCGGGAGAGGCCGAGGATGTTCCCGTAGAGGAACACGTTCTCCCGGCCGGTCAACTCGGGGTGGATCCCGCTCTTGATCTCGATCAGGGAGCCCAGCCGTCCCCGGGTCCGGACCTTGCCGGCCCACGGGTCGGTGATCCTCGAGATCAC
>JACQTL010000065.1 GCA_016210805.1 Actinomycetota bacterium
GCGAACTCCTGCCCGGTCTCGTGGCCCTTGCCCGCGATCACCAAGACGTCGCCCGTCGCGGCCTCGCGGACCCCCCGGCGGATCGCGGCTCGCCGGTCGGGCTCGACGACGTACGCCCCCCCGCCGGCCCTGGCCCCCTCCTCGATCTCGGAGATGATGGCCAGGGGGTCCTCGCTCCGCGGGTTGTCGCTGGTCACGACGGTGAGGTCGGCCAGGCCCGTGGCCGCCCGGCCCATCAGCGGCCGCTTGGTCCGGTCCCGGTCCCCTCCCGCGCCGATCACGACGATCAGCCGGCCCTCGGCCAGCGGCCGGGCGGCCCGGAGGACGTTCTCGATGCCGTCCGGGGTGTGCGCGTAGTCCACGACGACCAGGAAGTCCTGCCCGGCCTCCACGGGCTCCAGCCGACCGGGGACCCCCGCCACCGCGCCCAGCCCGGCCACGATGGCCCCGTCCTCGATGCCGAGCTGGCGCGCCGCGGCGACCGCCGCCAGGCAGTTGTAGACGTTGAAGAGCCCCCTGAGCCGGGAGGCCACCTCCAGGTCCCCGACCCTGAACGACAGCCCCTCGATCGTGGTCCGGACCTCGGTGGCCCGGACATCGGCCCCCTCCCCCAGCCCGTAGGTGAGGGTGGGGAGGCCCGATCCGGCGAGCAGGCGGCCCTCCGGCGAGTCGTGGTTCACGGCCGCCCGCTCGGCCATCTCGGGCGTGAACAGCCGTCGCTTGGCCTCGAAGTAGGCCTCCAGCGTCCCGTGGTAGTCCAGGTGGTCCTGGGACAGGTTCGTGAAGACGGCACACGAGTACCGGACCCCGTCCACCCGGTGCTGGTGTAGGCCGTGGGACGACACCTCCATGGCCACGGCCCCCACGCCGCGCTCGACCATGAGGGCGAGGAGGCGGTGGAGGTCGGGGGCCTCGGGCGTCGTCCGGGGCTGGGGGATCGGGCCCTCGTCCACGCGCACGCCCGTGGTCCCGATGACCCCCGGGACCAGCCCGGCCGCCCGGAAGACCGACTCCATCAGGTAGGTCGTGGTGGTCTTCCCGTTGGTCCCGGTCACGCCCACGATCAGGAGGCGCGCGGCCGGGTGGCCGAAGACCCGCGAGGAGATCGGTCCCATGGCCGCCCGCACGGAGGGGACCAGGACCTGGGGGACGTCGAGGTCGGGGAGCCACCTCTCGACGACGAGCGCCGACGCCCCGGCGGCCGTGGCCTCGGTGGCGAACGCGTGCCCATCCACCCGGGCTCCCGGCACGCAGAAGAACAGCGTTCCCGGGCCCACCTCCTGGGAGCGGTAGGCGACGTCGCGAACCCGCGCCTCGCGGCGTCCGCGGATCTCGTGGTCGAGGCCCACCGGCAGCTCGGCCAGCGGCCTCCCGGCGGTCGACTCGGTCATAGGTGACGTTGCGTGGAGCGTCGGGGATGGCCCCCGCTCGGGGAGGGTCCGGGGCTCGGACCGGCGGGATTCTAGCACCGGCCCCCCGGCGCGCCGGTCCCTGGGCCGGGCCCCCGGCCTCCCCGGGGGTCGCCAGTCGAGCAGCGCCGCCGGGACCGGCTCGGGGCCGGGCGGCCGCCGTCCGGGGCGCGTCCACGCTTCCTGCCTCACGGTTCCCCCCTCCGGTCCTCGGTTCGGTCACTCCAGGGGCATGCGATGCGGCGGCAGGCGGACCGGCTCCCCCGGCGCGATCCGCAGGCGGCCTATCGCGTGCAGGGCCACCGACCGGAACAGAGGGGCCGCCGCGATCCCGCCGTACACGGTCCTCGGCTCGTCGAGCATCACCGCGATCACGATCTCGGGGTCGGAGGCCGGCAGGAACCCGATGAACGAGGCCACGAAGAGGCGCTCGCTGTACCCCGCCTCGTTCACCAGGGGCTTGTGGGCCGTGCCCGTCTTGCCGGCGATCTGGTAGCCGGGGATCTCCGCCCGCGTCCCCGTCCCCGCCCGGACGGCGTAGACGAGCATCCTGGTGACCTTCCGGGAGGTGTCCTCGGAGACCACCCGCCGGGTGCCGGGGGGCGGGGCGGGGGTGAAGGTCCCTCCGGCGTCGACGGTCCCCCGGACCAGCCGGGGCTCCACCCAGACGCCGTCGTTGGCGATGGTCGCGTACACGGCGGCCATCTGCAGCGGCGTGACCGCGATCCCCACGCCGATCGGGATCGAGGCCATGCTGGTCGGCCACCACTCGTACACGGAGGGGACGAGGCCGCCGGACTCGCCCGGGAACCCGACGCCGGTCCGCTGCCCGAAGCCGAACCGGGCCAGGTACTGGGCCAGGGGCACCGAGCCGAGCCGGTCGGCCACGAGGATCGTCCCCACGTTGCTCGAGTGGGCGATGATGTCCCCCAGGGTCATGTCCATCGGGTCGTGGCGCTCGGCGTCCGAGAACGTCTTGTCCGCCACCTCGAGCGAGTCGGGCACCCGGATCGTCTCCCGGGGCTCCATCAGCCCCTCCTCGAGGAGGGCGGCGGCCGTGATCACCTTGTTCACCGACCCGGGCTCGTAGACGTCGGTCACGGCCCGGTTCCGGCTCCGGTGGGCCAGGGTCCGGGGCGAGAGCGACGAGAGGTCGTTCGGGTCGAACCACGGGTAGGTCGCCATGGCCAGCACGTCTCCGTTGTCGACGTCCAGGATGACGACCGTCCCGCCCCGGGCCCGGTTCCGCTTGACGGCGTCCTGGAGGGCGAGCTGGGCCCGGTACTGGAGGGCCCGGTCGATCGTGGTCACCAGGTCGTGGCCGGGGGTCGGGGGCACGTCGCGGTGGATCCCCTGGGGGATCACCCGGCCCCTGGGGTCGAGCTCGAGGACCCTCTCCCCCGCCGAGCCCGACAGCTCGTCCTCGTACTGGTACTCGAGGCCGGACAGCCCGACGCCGTCCACCCCCACCAGCCCGACCACCTGGGGAGCGACGAGCCCCGCCGCCGGGTAGTAGCGCTTCGACTCGTCGAGGAGCCCGATCCCCGGGAGCCCCAGCCGGTCGATCGCCGTGGCCGTGCGGAGGTCGACCTGGCGGGCCAGGTACACGAACGACCCCTCCCGCTCCAGGCGGGAGCGGATGTCCCGGGGCCGGACCCCCAGGATCCCCGCGATCCGCCGGGCCGTGCCCACGGGGTCCACGACGTAGCGGGGATCGGCGTAGACCGCCGCGGCGTCCAGGGACAGGGCCAGGTCCTCACCGTCCCGGTCGAGGATCGTGCCCCGGGTGGCCGGAACGGGGATCTCCCGCAGACGCTGCTCCAGGGCCAGCGTCGAGTACGCCTCGGCCTCCCGGACCTGCAGGACGGTGAGCCTGACCAGGACCGAGGAGAGCCCGAACGCCAGGCCCACCAGCAGGCCGATCAGCCGGCGGACCGGGGGTCGGGTCACGGCGCCTCCGTCCCCCGGGGCCCCGATCTAAAGGAGTGCTCGCCGGCGTGCAGGTACACGACGGAGCTCGGCGGGGGGAGGCGGAGGCCCAGCCGCCTGGCCTCCCGGGCGATGCGGGCCGGGGACGACAGCCGGGCCACGGACAGACGGCGCATCTCCACGGACCTGGTGAGGCGCTCCGCCCGGTCCGACAGCTCGTCCAGGCGGAAGGAGCTCTGGGTGACCCGCACGTTCAGCACCACCAGGCCGAGGACCATCGCGCCCACCAGGAGCCCGGACAGGGCCAGGAACGCGGCCCGGCCCCGGTGGGGAGCAGGCCGGCGCCGGGGCGCCGGCCGGCGGGCGGGACGGGGGGCGTACCGGACGGCGCGGGCCGGTGCGCTCACGCAGCCTCCCCGGAGGCTCGCTCGGCGGCCCGGAGGCGGGCGCTCCGGGCCCGCGGGTTCGCGGCCACCTCGGCCTCGGCCGGGCGGAGGGGCTTGCGGGTGAGCACGGTGAGCCGCTCCTCGCCCAGGAAGAACCGCTTGACGATGCGGTCCTCCAGGGAGTGGTAGGCGATCACGACGATGCGGCCCCCGGGAGCGAGGAGCTCCGCCGTCCGAGGCAGGGAGGCGGCGAGCTCCTCGAGCTCCCGGTTGACCGCGATGCGGAGCGCCTGGAACGTGCGGCGGGCCGGGTGGGGGGCACCCCGCGCCCGCGCCCTGGGGACCGCCCCGGCGACGATGCGAGCCAGCTCGCCCGTCGTCGCGATGGGCCGGCGGGCTCGCGCCCGCCCGATGGCCCCGGCGATCCTCCTCCAGTGACGCTCCTCACCGTATTCCCGGAGGAGTCGGCCGAGCTCCTCCTCCGGCGCCTGGTTCACGATGTCCGCCGCGGTCCGCCCCCCGGTCCCCATCCGCATGTCCAGGGGCCCCTCGACCCGGTAGCCGAACCCCCGGGCCGGCGTCCCGAGCTGCATCGAGGAGAGGCCGAGGTCGTACAGGGCCCCGTCCACCCGCTCCTCGGGGTGCTCCGAGAACCGCCCGACCACGGCGTGGAAGCGGTCCCCGTACGGGGACAGGCGCTCCCGGGCCGCGGCCACCGCTTCGGGGTCCCGGTCCACCCCGACCACCCTGCCGACGCCCGCCTCCAGGAGGGCCAGCGAGTGCCCGCCCTGGCCGAGCGTGAGGTCCGCGACCACGTCGCGGCCGCCGAGGAACCCGACCACCTCGGCCACCATGACCGGCTCGTGCCGGATCGCGTCCCCGACCCCGTCCGCCACCGTCTCAACCGAGGAGTCGGACGACCAGGAGCCCCACCAGGACCACCCCGGCGAGAGTCCCGGCCATGAGCCCCAGCAGGGAGAGGCTCTCCACGATCTCCCTGCCGAGGGTCTCCCTCACACCGGCCGTCCTGCTCATCCCTGCCTCCTTTTCTCCGACAGCGCGCCGGTCACGTACGCCGGGATGTTGTCGTCCTCGTACCGGGTCCACTCGGCCGCGTCCCAGATCTCGAGCCGCCTCCGGCTCCCCACCACGACGACTTCCCGCCCGATCCCGGCCTTGGCCCGCAGGCGGGGCGGGATGGTCAGGCGCCCGTTCTTGTCCACGCCCACCTCCTCGGCGTAGCCGAAGAAGAACCGGGACAGCGCCCGGGCCCGCTCGTCCGATAGTGGGAGCTCGTCGATCTCGGCGGCCCGTCGCACGTACTCGTCCTGCGGGAAGGCGAACAGGCACCGCTCGTGGCCGAGGGTCAGGACCCCGCCGCCCGCGAAGGCCTCCCGGAACTTGCCGGGCAGCGAGATGCGGCCCTTCTCGTCGAGCTGGTAGTTGTGCATGCCGAGCAGCTCGGCCACGCGTGCTCCCCTTCTCCTCCACAAACGAACCCCGTTTCTACCACATCCACTCCACCCAGATGCAAGGTTCGATCGCGGGATCTCGGGAGTCGGCGGTGGCGCGGGGTGGGGAGCGGGGCGCTAGGCCCCGGTGGACGCGAGGTACGGCTCCCACTCCGGTTCGAGCTTGCCCAGCGAGAGCCGGAAGCCGTCCGAGGGGATGAAGGGAGAGCGGGACAGGCGGAGCCCCACCTCGTGGTGGAGGCGGTTCTTCTTCCTGGAGTTGCACCGCCGGCACGCGGCGACGACGTTCTCCCAGGTGTGAGCCCCGCCCCGGGACCGGGGGATCACGTGGTCCACGTTCTCTGCGGGGGCCCCGCAGTACTGGCAGGCCCACCCGTCCCGGGCGAAGACGGCCCGGCGGGTGAGGGCGGCGTGGGCCCGGTACGGGACCCTGACGAAGTACCTCAGCCTGACCACGGAGGGGGCCGGCACGGCCAGGCGCTCGGAGCGGAAGACCACCCCGTTGGACACCACGACCTCGGCCTTCTCCTTGAGCACGAGCACGACGGCCCGTCTCGCCGGTACCACCGCGAGAGGCCCATCCGTCACGTTCAGAACGAGTGATCTACCCATCGGCCGGGCTCGTGGGCCGAGTATAGCAACGCCCCTCCCGGCCCCCGGTGGTGCCCGGCGGCCCATCCGGCCGTCCGATCCGGGGGCCGGAGGTGCTTGACGCGGGCGAATCACAATGGTGTGATTCCACTCGAAGGCGGCGGCTCGGCCCGTGCCCCAGTATGTAGGATGCCTACGAAGCGAATAGGGGCCGCGCGGGGCGTCCGAAATATGAGGGCCGGGCCCCCGCCGCCTTCACCATCGTCCCCCCACCTTCCTCAACTCCACCGCCACGACGTTCTGCCGGGTCCCGCCACGGCCTGCCCGGATGCCGCATCTCGGTCAGGCCGGGAACCACCGCCCCCCGGGGGCCGTCCGAATCGCAGGGACCGCCGCCGCGCCGCGAGCCGCCTGGAGGCCGGGGGGCTCGGACGGACGTATCCCTCGGTAAGATGGAGCCACTGGGCGGAGGTGGGGGCGTGGAGGTGGGCGTGGAGCAGCGCACGGCGACCGACTGGGAGCACTTCGCGGAGCGCTTCCGGGCCATCGAGGAGAACGTGGACCGGGTGGTCCAGGGCAAGAGGCGCGAGGTGCGGCTGGTGGTCGCCGGCCTCGTCGCCGAGGGCCACATCCTCATCGAGGACGTCCCCGGGGTCGGCAAGACGATGCTGGCCAAGGCCCTGGCCCGCTCGATCGACTGCTCGTTCCGCCGGATCCAGTTCACCCCCGACCTGCTGCCCTCCGACGTCACGGGGGTGAACGTCTTCAACCAGGAGCAGGGCGACTTCGACTTCAAGCCGGGGGCCATCTTCGCCAACATCGTGCTCGGCGACGAGATCAACCGGGCCAGCCCCAAGACCCAGTCCGCCCTCCTGGAGAGCATGGAGGAGCGGCAGGTGACCGTGGACACCGAGACCTACCAGCTCGGCTCCCCGTTCATGGTGATCGCCACCCAGAACCCGATCGAGCACGAGGGGACCTACCCCCTCCCAGAGGCCCAGCTCGACCGGTTCATGATGCGCGTGTCGCTCGGCTACCCCGACGCGGACGCCGAGATGGACATCCTGGCCACCCACGGGGTGGCCTCGACGCTCGAGGACATCGGGCCCGTCACCGACGCCCCCGGGGTGACCGGCCTGATCCGCATGGCCAGGGAGGTCCACGTGGCCCCAACCCTCCGCCGCTACGTCGTCGACCTCTCCGACGCGACCCGCCGGCACCCCGACGTCTACCTGGGGGCCAGCCCCCGGGCCTCGATCATGCTCCTGCGCGCCTCCCGGGCCCTGGCCGCCTCGGACGGCCGGGACTACGTGATCCCCGACGACGTGAAGGCCCTGGCCGCCTCGGTCCTCACCCACCGGCTGATCGCCACGGCCGACGCCTCGATGCGGGGCCGGTCGGTGGGCGTGATCCTCGATGAGCTCCTGGACGAGGTGCCCGTACCCGTGAAGGGGAAGACGGCCTAGATGCCTTCCACGCGGGGGCTGGTCGTCGTGGGCGCCGGCCTGTTCCTGTGGCTCGGCGCCCGGCTGGTCGGCTCCCCCGACCTGCACATCGTGGCCGTGGGGGTCGTGCTCCTCCCCGTCGCCGCCGCCCTGTTCGCCCGGTGGAACCGGCAGCGCCTGACCATGGTCAGGAGGCTGTCGTCCGCCCGGGCCGCCCTGGGGCAGCGGATCACCGTCGAGCTCGAGGTCCAGAACCGGTCCGGCGCCCCGACGTCCTTCCTGCTGCTCGAGGACCGGCTCCCGGCCTCGCTGGGCCGCTCGGCCCGGATGGTCCTCACCGGCCTCCCCGGGCGAGGGTCCCAGCGGGTGGGGTACTCGATCGTCTGCCGGGCCAGGGGCCGGTACCACCTCGGGCCGGCGACGCTCGACATCTCCGACCCCTTCGCCCTGTCCCGGGTCCGGATGGAGTTCCCCCACCGGGACGAGCTGGTGGTGTACCCGGAGGTCGAGCCCCTCCGGGCCATCGTGGCCGCCCCGTACGGGTCGGGGTCCGGCGATTCCACGACCCGCCACCTGTTCCGCACGGGCGAGGAGTTCTACACGATGCGCGAGTACCAGATGGGCGACGACCTCCGCCGGATCCACTGGCCCAGCGTGGCCCGTCGGGGACGGCTGATGATCCGCCAGGACGAGTCGGCTCGCCGGTCGACGGCGACGATCTTCCTGGACACCCGGGTCAGCACCTTCGGGCAGACGGGCATGCCGGCCTTCGAGAAGGCCGTCTCCGTGGCCGCGTCGGTCGGCTCGTTCCTGTCGGCGAGCGGCTTCGCCCTCCGCCTGGCCACCCCCCAGGCCGCCCCGGCGCCGGTCACCGTGGACACCCTCCTGGAGAACCTGGCCGGCGCGGCCCACACCCCGACCAGGGCCCTGGGCCAGGCCCTCCTCCCGCTCCGCTCCGGGTCGCTGTCCGGATCCACCCTCGTGGTGGTTTCGGCCCCCCCAC
Organism: Actinomycetota bacterium; assembly: GCA_016210805.1. Classification (GTDB taxonomy): domain Bacteria; phylum Actinomycetota; class UBA4738; order UBA4738; genus JACQTL01. The sequence continues at coordinate 8,236 of JACQTL010000065.1, forward strand.
CCCCGGCCGAGATCGCCGCGCTGACCCGTTCGGGCACGGCCTTCGCCGGGAGGATCGCCATCCTGATCCATCCGACCGACCCGGCCACGCTGCCGCCCGAGCCCGCGGCGCAGCTCGAGCAGGCCGCGTCCACCGCACGGCTGTCGCTGGCCCGGGCGGGCTGGGAGGTCTTCGTCCTCCCGCCGCAGGGGAGGTTGCAGGACGTATGGCGCGTCAACAGGACCAAGCTCCTCGTCTCCTCCGCTCCCTCCAGGTAGGGGCGGTCGGGCTGCTGGCCGCCTCGGCGGCCCTGGCCTTCTCGCGCGTCTTCGTGGCGGGGGACGTGGCGCTGCGCCTGGTCGCCGTGGCCCTCGGGTCGGTGGCCCTGGCCTGGGCCCTCGAGCGGCGGATGCTCCTGGTGGCCACCCTGGTCAGCACGGCCGGCCTGCTCGTGACGCTCGGGATCGCCGTGTTCCCGGACACCACCTTCTACGGGCTCCCCACCCTCCACACTTACCACTCGATCCTCGACGCCCTGGGCAAGGTGGGGCCCCAGGCCCGGGTCGAGGCGGCCCCCACCCTCTCCCTGGAGCCCCTCCTGGTGGGGGCGGTCACCGCGGTGTGGACGGCGGCCTTCTCGGCCCACGCCCTGGCCGTCCGGTCGGGGAGCCCCTTCCTCGCCGTGCTCCCCCCCGCCGCCCTGCTCGCGTTCGCCAGCATCGTGATGGAGGACGGGGCCCGACCGCTCTACGCGCTCGTGTTCCTGGGCTCCGTCCTGCTGGTGCTCTTCGCCGACGCCCTCCAGCGCATCTCCCAGTGGGGCCCGATCCGACCCTGGTCGGCCTACACCCGGCGCCCCCTGGCCCGGAGCACGACCCGGGGGGCCCGGCGGCTGGGGGTGGCCGTGCTGGCCGTGGCGGCCCTGGCCCCCGGCATCCTCCCGGGGTTCCGGGCGCCCCCGATCGTCGAGATCGACAGCTCGGCCGCGGGGGTCTCCTCGGTCAACCCTCTGGTCTCGGTGGCGGCCAGCCTCCAGCGGGACGACCCCGTGGAGCTGTTCACGGTCTCCTCCACCTCGCTCCAGGGCGTCTCCGTGGCCACCTACTGGCGGATGCTCGCCCTGGACCGCTTCGACGGGACCGTGTGGGACACGGACGACATCCGGGCCGAGAACGGCCGGCCCCTCCCCGGCGGGGGGCGGCTCTCTGACGACCCGGTCCCGGCGGACGCCGTCGTCGTGGAGCAGCGCTTCGTGATCACCGGGATGCGGGCCACCCCCTGGCTCCCCATGGCCTACGTCCCCCAGGCCCTCCTCATGCCGGGGGGCGAGCTCCTCTACGACGACGAGGCCACGATGGTCGTGGCCTCCGACGGGATCGGCCCCGGCGACGCGTACGCGGTCCAGTCCGCCGTCCCCGTGCCCAGCCCGGCCGTCCTGGACCGGACGGTGGGCTTCGGGGGCCGGGAGCTCGAGCCGTACCTCCGGCTGCCCGAGAACACGCCCGAGGAGGTCTACCGGATCGCCAGGGAGCTCACCGCTGGAGAGCCGAGCGTGTTCCGCAAGGTCCTGGCCGTCCAGGACCACCTCCTCACGTTCACCTACGACGAGACCGTGACCCCGGGGACCGAGGTCAACGCGATGGTCGACTTCCTGACCCGGACCCGGCGCGGGTTCTGCCAGCAGTTCGCCGGGTCCATGGCCGTGCTGCTCCGGGCCCTGGGGATCCCGTCACGGGTGGCCGTGGGCTTCGTGGCCGGCGCCCGGAGCCCCGCCGACGGCCTGTACCACGTGACGTCGGACGACGCGCACAGCTGGGTGGAGGTGTACTTCCCCGGCCAGGGCTGGCTGGCCTTCGAGCCCACGCCCGGCCGCTCGAACCCCCTGGCCTCCCGGTACCAGCGCGAGCCGGCCCCCGCGGGACCGTCGCCGGCGTGGTGCGCCACCCAGGGCTGCCCGCCCGGCGTGGTGGAGAGCGCCGAGGCGGTGCTCGGTGCGGTCGTGGGCGGGGTGGGACGCGGAGGCCGGGCCGAGCGGATCTCGAACCTCGAGGAGCTCGACGCCCGGCGGTCGGGGGCCGGTTCGGGAGGCACCACGCTCCCCGGCGCTGGCGCCACGGGGGCCGGTCCCGCGGACCGGGGGCTCCCGATGTGGGGGGGCGTGCTCCTGGCCCTCGGTCTCGTCCTGGCCATCGCGGCCCTCGTCCCCATGGGGAGGGCGGCGTGGCGCCGCAGGCAGATCCGCCGGGCCCGGGAGCCCCGCGAGGTGGTGCTCGCCGCGTACCGCGTGTTCCAGGCCCGGGCCGGGGAGGTCGGCCTGGGCCGGCGCCCCGGCGAGACGCTGTGGGAGCACCGCACCAGGCTCCTGGGGATCGTCGAGCTCTCCGATGGGCACCTCGACCGGCTCACCGGGATCGCCGGGCGGGCCGCCTACTCGATCCGGCCGGTCAGCGAGACCCTGGCCCAGGAGGCCGTGCTGGCCGCCCGCACCGCGTCCCGGGACGTCAGGCGGAGCGTGTCACGGGGCCGGCGGCTGGCCGGACACTACCGCCTCCTCCGCAGGACCCCCTAGACGGGGCGGGTCAGGAGGCGGTGCTCCAGGCCTCCTTCGCGGCCTCCTGGAGGGCCCTCACGAACCGGTCGCGGTCCTCGCGGA
>JACQTL010000056.1 GCA_016210805.1 Actinomycetota bacterium
CGCCAAGGACGCCGTAGACGCCCTCCTCACCCATCCGGAGGTGGATTCGGTGTCGTTCGTCGGGTCGGCCGGCGTCGCGCGGCACATCTATGCCACGGGTGCCGCGAACGGGAAGCGGGTTCAGGCGCTCGGAGGGGCGAAGAACCACCTCCTCGTGATGGACGACGCCGACCTGGACAAGACCGTCACAGCGCTCCTGTCCTCGGCGTTCGGCAATGCGGGTCAGCGCTGTCTGGCCGGGAGCGTCGCGGTAGGCGTGGGGACCCTCGGCGATCCACTGGTGGAGGAGCTCGTGTCCCAGGCGAGCCGGCTCAAGGTCGGGCCGGGCGCCGAGCCCGATACCGACATGGGCCCGGTCATCCGCGAGGAGCGGAGGAAGGAGCTGATCGGCTACATCGAGCAGGGCGAGGAGACCGGGGCGACGCTCGTGGCCGACGGCCGGGGGATGGGTCCGGCAGACGGGTTCTTCCTGGGACCCACGATCTTCGACTCGGTGACGCCGGACATGGCCCTGTGGAAGGACGAGCTCTTCGGGCCGGTGCTCTCGGTGGTCCGGGCCGGCGACATCGACGAGGCCCTCGCCGTGCTCAACGCGAGCTCGTACGGGAACGCCGCCTCGATCTTCACCACGAGCGGCCACAACGCGCGCGAGTTCAAGCGCCGGGCCGAGGCCGGGATGCTCGGCGTGAACATCGGCGTGGCCGCGCCGATGGCCTTCTTCCCGTTCACCGGGTGGAAGAGCTCGTTCTTCGGCGACCTCCACGCCACGGGCATCGACGGCGTGCGCTTCTACACGAGGCACAAGGTCGTCACCAGCCGCTGGTGGCTCCCCGAGAAGAAGACCATGAGCGCGGTGGAGGGCCGCGGCGCCTGAAGATCCGGTGGCCACTTCCCTCCGACCGGTCGAGCGCCCGTTCTGGCAACGAGTCCTCGCCGGCGTGGGTCTGGCGGTCGCTTTCACAACTCTCCTCACCGTCCCGGGCTGGCCTGCGCTCCGTGAGTACCGGCAGTGGAGGAGCGGGCTCCGGGACCGTCCCACGCAAGCTTGGGCGTGGGCGGGGGTGGGAGTCTTGGGGGTCGTGCTGATGGTGCTTGCGCTAACCGTGGGGATGCCGGTCTTGCCCTCGTAGATACCCGAGCGCGACGCGCGCTGAAGGATGCGGTCGTCATCGACCGTGGGCCGTCCTGGCATGTTCGTCCCCCGGCTTCCCGCGTAGGCTGTCCCGCGGATGGAGCGGCGCGAGCTAGGCGCGAGCGGGCTCACGGTCCCGGTCGTGGGCATGGGGACGTGGCAGACCTTCGACGTCCGGGGCGCCGAGCCCGAGGCCAACGCCCGCGCGATCGTCCATGAGGCCATCGACGCCGGTGCGAACCTGTTCGACTCCTCACCCATGTACGGCGAGGCGGAACGGGTCCTCGGCGGGGGCATCGGCGACCGGCGGCACGAGTGCCTGGTGGCCACGAAGGTGTGGACCCCCTCCGGGGAGGAGGGGCGCGAGCAGATGGACCGAGCCCTGGGGTACTACGGCGGCCGGGTGGACCTCTACCAGGTCCACAACCTGGTCGCCTGGCCCGAGCACCTCGACACGCTGGATCGCCTGAGGGACGAGGGAAGGGTCGTGGCGATCGGCGCCACCACCGGCCGGGCGGCCCAGTTCGACGAGCTGGCCGAGGTCATGCGCACCGGGCGGATCACCGCGATCCAGATCCCGTACAACCCCGCGGAGCGCGAGGTGGAGAGGGAGATCCTCCCCCTGGCCGCCGACCTCGGCCTCGGCGTCGTGGTCATGCGGCCGCTGGGGGGCGGCTCCCTGGCCGCCAGCCCGCCGCGCCCCGAGGACCTCGCCCCCCTGTCGGAGCTCGGCGTGACGACCTGGGCCCAGGCCCTCCTGAAGTGGATCCTGTCCGACGAGCGCTGCCACGTAGTGATCCCCGCGACCTCGAAGCGCGGCCGGATGACCGAGAACGCCGCCGCGGGCGACCCCCCCTGGCTGGGGCCGGACGAGCGTGACCTGGTGGCCAGGCTGGCCACGAGCTGAGCCCGGAGGTCAGCTCCCTGACCGCACGGCCCGGTAGAGCGGGAGGGGCCGGGCCACGCCCTTCAGGTCGGCGGCGCCCACCTCCTCGAACCTGACCCCCTCGAGCCCCGGAGTCCGGGCCACCTCGATCGTGACCAGCACCTCGCCGGCCGTGGCCCGGTCGGCGATCCGGGAGGCCAGGTTCACCGTCCGCCCGAAGAAGTCGCCGTCGCGGGCCACCACCGGCCCGCAGGAGATCCCGACGTGGGCCGGTGGAAGGCCGGCGGCCGGTACCCCATCGACGAGGTCGAGGGACGCCGTCACGGCCCCGACCGGGTCGTGGTAGCGGAACATCACCCCGTCGCCCACCCACTTGACCGGGCGGCCCCGGTGCGGCGCGGACAGTCGGGTGGCCAGGTCGGCCAGGGTGCCGGCGAGCTCCGCGGCCGCCTCGTCCCCGACCTCCTCCGTGAGCCGCGTGAAGCCGGACAGGTCCAGGAACGCCATCGCGGGAGGGCTCTCCATCCCGGCCCGGTGGATGCCGGTGGCATGCAGGGCCTCCTCGGCCCGCTCCACCATGTGCTCGAAGATGATGTCCTCGAGGTGCCGCTTGTACAGCAGCAGCAGCATCTCGTAGACCATCTGCTGGAGGGGCGGCGCCGCCTGGTTCGTGACCTCGATCATCTCCGCGTGGGTGGCGCCCTGCCGCAGCATCGGCTCCTCGAGCTCCTCGCGCCAGATCTGCTGGGCGAGGTCGGCCAGGCGCCGGAGGCTCTCGCTCCCCACCCTGAGCGCCCTGACCATCGCCGGAGGGCGGATCCCGAAGAGCATCGCGCCGGAGGCCGTGCGAACGATCTCGGCGAAGTCCTCCCGTACGCGCTCGCCGGGCTCCCGGGGGCCGGGGGTCCCGAGGGCGGCCCGCAGGCCGTCGTACATCTCCTCGGAGAGCCCGGTCTCGGCGATCAGCTCCTCGTGCGTGATGGGGAGCAGCCCGATGGGCTCCGCCACGGCGAGTTCGGCGAACCCGATCGAGAGCGCCCCCGCCCGGAGGCCCCGGGCCAGGTCCTCCTCGGGGATCCCCGACCCGGACATGGCCAGGACGAACCGCACCCTGGCCAGGTCGGAGTCGACGAACGGCCCCGCATCCTCCCGCCGCTCGATCATCCCGAGCGCGATCAGCCGACGGACGTAGTCGGCGTCCGTGCCGGCCCGCAGGGCGAGCTGCTCGATCGTCATCTCCCCCATGCGGGCCCGATGGTAAGGCATGGGCGAGGCGTTTCGAGGCCTCGCGGGCCGGGCAAGGAGCGAGCGATTACAGCGCGATCCCTGAGCCCGGAGGGAAAGCCATGAGCCGCATGCCCGCAGCCATCCTCGTCACGCTCAGCCTCGTCCTCGGCCCGACCGTGCCCTCGGCGGCCGACCACGACGGCGCCTTCGCCGGCCAGGCCACCGGCCTTTCCTGCGACGACGACGCCAGCCCGACGTTCTGCACGGGCTTCCTGCCCGGCCTGGGCGACGTGGCCCTGGACGTGGACCTGGCCCTCCCGGCCACCGGGCCCTACCCCCTGCTCGTCGTGGTCCACGGGTGGGGTGGGAGCAAGGGGTCGGGGTCGGCGTCGGCCAGCTACCCGGGCGACGACGCCCTGACCGATCGCGGCTACGCCGTGCTCAGGTACTCGGCTCGCGGGTTCGGGGACTCGTGGGGCCAGACCCACCTGGCCTCGCTGGACGTCGAGATCGAGGACCTCAAGCTGCTCGTCTCGAGCGTGGTGGACGACGAACGGTTCCAGGTCGTGCCGACCCGCATCGGCGTGACGGGCGCCTCCTACGGCGGAGGCCACTCCTACCTGATCGCCACCGAGAACCGGTGGACCACCGCGGAGGGCACCGGCGTGCGCGTCGCCGCGGTCGCCCCCATCGTCCCCTGGACCGACCTGATCGAGTCGCTGATGCCCAACGGGATCGAGCCGATCGACGCCCCCGTCGTGGGCACGTCAAAGCTCTCCTACGTGAGCGGCCTGTTCGTCGGGGGGCTCCGGGACGACCCCGAGCGCCCGTACCCGAACTACATCGAGCTGCTCCCCGAGCTGTACGCGCGCGTCATGGCCGGCGAGCCCTACCAGGTCGGCGACCGGATCGACCCGGTGCTCGAGCAGGGGATCCGCGAGCTCGGCGAGCTCCGCTCCGTGGCCTGGCAGGACGAGTGGCTGGACACCCTGCGGAGGGACCGGAAGGCCCGCGTTCCCATCCTCCAGATCCAGGGGTGGACCGACGACCTGTTCCCGGTGACCGAG
>JACQTL010000055.1 GCA_016210805.1 Actinomycetota bacterium
ACTTCGAGCATCCCTGCCAGTGCCTGGCCGACCTGCTCACGGTCCGGGAGCGGCGGGGGGACCTGGCCGCGCTGACAATGACCTACCTGGGGGACGGCAACAACGTCACCCACTCGCTCCTCCTCGGCGCGGCCAAGTCCGGGATGCACGTGCGGGTGGCCACCCCGCCGGGGTTCGAGCCGATCCCGCAGGTCGTGCACAGGGCCGAGGAGATCGCCAGGGAGACCGGCGGCTCGGTCCTGCTCACGGACGACCCCGTCCGGGCCACCGAGGGTGCCGACGTCCTCTACACCGACGTGTGGGCGAGCATGGGGCAGGAGGCCGAGGCCGACGAGCGCTCCCTGGTGTTCCCGGCCTACCGGATCGACGGTCCGGCCGTGGACCGGGCGGCCCGCGACGTGATCGTCCTGCACTGCCTCCCGGCCCACCGGGGGCAGGAGATCACCGACGACGTGATCGACGGCCCCCACGCCGCCGTGTGGGACCAGGCGGAGCACCGGCTGCACACGCAGAAGGCCCTCCTGCTCTTCCTGCTCGGCCTGGCCTGAGGCTTCCGGGGGAGCCATCCGGCATGGCCCGGGCGAACGAGCTGGTCGAGGAGGTCCTGAACGAGTACCGGGACCTGCTGGCCATCGTCTCGGAGGACCGGTTCAAGCCCAGGGCCTACGAGAAGGCGGCTCGGTCGATCGGCGGCTACCACGCCGACATCGGCGGCTTCGGCGTCAGGGAGCTCCAGGACATCCCGAACGTCGGGAAGTCGATCGCCGAGAAGGTCCACGAGCTCCTGGCCACCGGCTCGATGCAGGAGCTGGAGGAGCTCCGGGCCCAGGTCCCCGCGGGCGTCCGCCAGCTGATGTCGATCCCCGGCCTGGGGCCGAAGCGGGCCATGATCCTGTACCGGGAGTGCCACATCGCCGGGGTCCAGGAGCTGCTCGACGCGATCCACGAGGGCCGCCTGGCCGGGGTGAAGGGGTTCGGGAAGAAGACCGAGGAGAACATCGTCCGGGGCGTCGCCCAGCTCCAGCAGTCCGGGGGCCGGGTCCAGGTCGGGGTCGCCCTCGACCTGGCCGAGGAGCTCCTGGGCGTGCTCTCCACGGTCCCCGAGGTCGAGCGGGCCACGTACGCCGGGTCGCTCCGGCGGATGGCCGAGACGATCGGGGACATCGACCTCCTGGTGGCCTCGGGGACCCCCGGGCCCGTGATGGAGGCCTTCGCTTCCAACCCCTACGTGGACCGGGTCATGGCCAGGGGGGAGACCAAGAGCTCGATCATCACGACCAAGGGGCTCCAGGTGGACCTCCGGGTGGTCCCCCCGGAGGTGTGGGGGGCGGCCCTCCAGTACTTCACCGGCTCGAAGGCCCACAACGTCCACGTGCGCGAGATCGCCGTGCGCAAGGGCCTGAAGCTGTCCGAGTACGGCCTGTTCGAGGCGGAGAGCGGCGAGCTCATCGTGGCCGATACCGAGGAGGAGGTCTACGAGCGCCTGGGGCTCCCGTGGATCCCGCCCACCCTCCGCGAGGACCGGGGAGAGATCGAGGCCGCTCGGGACGGTGAGCTCCCCACCGTGATCGAGCTGTCCGACCTCCGCGGAGACCTCCACACGCACACCGACCTGACCGACGGATTGGCCCCCCTGGAGAAGATGGTGGAGACGGCCGCCGGCCTCGGCTACGAGTACTACGCCGTCACCGACCACGCCCCGAACCTGTACATGCAGGAGATGACCGACGAGAAGATGCTCCGCCAGCGCCGCCGGCTCCGGGAGCTCGCCGAGGAGCAGCGGATGGTCCTCCTCCACGGCACCGAGCTGAACATCGACCCGGAGGGCGAGGTGGACTGGCCGGCGGAGTTCCTGGAGGGGTTCGACGTCACGGTGGCCTCCGTCCACTCCCACTTCAACCAGTCGAAGGACGACATGACCCGGCGGATCGTCCGAGCCATGGAGAACCCCCACGTGAACGTGATCGGGCACCCCACGGCCCGGATGATCGGGAAGCGCCAGGGGATCGAGTTCGACCTGGACGCCGTGTTCGAGGCGGCCGCCCGGACGGGAACGGCGCTCGAGGTCAACTCGTTCCCCGACCGCCTCGACCTCCGCGACGAGCACATCCTGTGGGCCCGGCGCCACGGGGTGAGGTTCGCCGTGGACACCGACTCGCACTCGCCGGTCCACCTGCCGTTCATGCGGTTCGGGGTGGCCACGGCCCAGCGCGGCTGGCTCACGAAGGATGACGTGATCAACGCGTGGCCGCTCGAGCGGCTCCGCGACTTCGTGGCGCGCAAGCGCGCCGGGCCGTGATGGGGGAGCGGTCCGGGGAGCGGCTCCCCCGAGAGTTCTACGCCCGGCCGTCGGTGGAGGTCGCCCCGGACCTCCTGGGACGGGTCCTGGTCCGGATCCTTCCCGACGGGATCCGCCTGGCCGCCCGGATCGTCGAGACGGAGGCCTACCGGGAGGACGACCCGGCCAGCCACTCGTTCCGCGGGAGGACCGCGCGGACCGAGGTGATGTTCGGGCCGCCCGGGCGGCTGTACGTCTACTTCACCTACGGCATGTGGTTCTGCATGAACGCTGTCACGGGCGCCGACGGGGAGGGGAGCGCCGTCTTGTTCCGGGCGGCCGAGCCCCTGGAAGGGATCGACCGGATGACCCGGCTGCGGAGGACGGGCGACCCCAGGCTCCTGCTGTCCGGGCCGGCCCGGCTGTGCGGCGGGCTGGGCGTGAGCCGCGTCCACGACGGCGCCGACCTGGTCGATGGGGACGGTCTCCTGATCGAGGCGGGCGAGCCCGTCGCGGCGGCCGACGTGCTCGTCGGGCCCCGGATCGGGATCACGGCGGGGGTCTCCCGGCCCTGGAGGTTCTCGCTGGCGGGGAGCCCGAACGTCTCCCGTGGCCGGCCGGGGCCGCCTCCGCCCCGGGTCAGGGCTCGACGCTGATCGCGATGGTGGAGCCCGCCGGGGCCCTGGTCCCCGGGTCGGCGCTCTGCTTCCACACCAGGCCGGGCTCCGGCTCGCATCCCTCGTCGGCCGGAGCGCACTCCGTGTCCAGGATCACCGAGACCTCCAGTCCGACGGCCTGCAGCGCGGCCACCGCCTCGTCCCGGGTCAGGCCCACGACGTCGGGGACCACCACCTTCCCCCTGGGAGCGCCAGAACCTCCCGCAGGGACGGCTACCACGATGGTCACCGTGCTGGCCATCAGCAGCTCGTGCCCGGCGGGGGGGTCCTGGGCGACCACGGTGCCCTCGGGCTGGTCGGAGACCTCCGTCTCCACGGCGACCTGGAACCCGGTCCACCGCAGGAGGTCGCGGGCCTCCGCCTCGGTGAGGCCGACCAGAGATGGAACGCCGATCGGCTCGTAGGACGAGGGCTCGGTGCACACCTCGGTCGGCTCGGTGCCGGCGATGTACTGGATCTCCTGGATCAGGTAGGGCGGGGTGTAGCGATTGGCCAGGCAGCCCCTCAGCGCGTCGACCCGCACGGTCACGTAGTTGACCTCGGGGCGGGGGAACTGCTCGATCCTCATCCCCTCGGTCGCGTTCACCATGAACACCCGCCAGATCTGGGCCGGCCAGCTCCCCCCGGTGACCCGCGGGATGCGCACGGTCGGGTAGGTCATCGGCACCCGCCCCTGGGGGAAGCCCACCCACACCGAGGCCACGAGCTGGGGGATCCCCCCCACGAACCAGGCGTCCGTGTAGTCGGCTCCCGTCCCGGTCTTGCCGAACGCGGGACGGCCGATGTTCGCGTTGCTCCCCGTCCCGAGCTGGACGACCTTCTGGAGGATCTGGTTCACGACGAAGGCGACCTGGCCTCCCACGACCTGCTCGCGGCGGTCCGGAGCCTCGTAGAGGAGCTCGCCGTCGCGGTCCTCGATCCGCTCCACGAAGACCGGGGGAGCGAGCATGCCTCCGGTCGCGATGGGCCCGTACGCCGAGGCCATGTCGAGGGGGGTGACGGGGTTGGCCCCGAGCACCGCCGAGGGGACGGCCTTGAGCTCTCTGCGGACCCCCATCCGCCTGGCCACCTTGACCATCTCCTGGGCTCCCCGGAACAGGTCGCCGTTGCCCAGGTCCCGGACGACCTGGGCGTAGACCGTGTTGATGGAGTCGATCGTGGCCTGCTCCAGGGTCATGCTCCCCGTGGGAGCCCCCTCGTAGTTGGCGGGGCTCCACGTGCTCGGGTGGGAGCCGGACGGGAGAGAGAGCGTGATCGACGGCGGCGAGCCGTACACGGTCTGGGGGGTGATGCCCTTCTCCAGCGCGGCGACCAGGGCGAACAGCTTGAACGAGGACCCGCCTCCCCGGCCCGTCCCCCCCTCGCCGGTGGCCAGGTTCACCTGGGCCACGGGGTCGGTGGGGGAGAAGAAGTCCCGGCCTCCGACCACTGCCTTCACGTGGCCGGTGCGGGGATCGATCACCGTCATGGCGGCGTACGGGTCCTCGGGATAGACCAGGATCTGCGAGATGGCGTCCTCGGCGGCCCGCTGGAGCTCGGGGTCGAGGGTGGTGTGGATCCGCAGCCCGCCCTTGAACAGCAGGTTGTAGCGCTGCGTGTAGGTGTCCCCGAACCGGGGGTTGGAGAGGAACCACCGCTTGAAGTGCTCGACGAAGTACGGCGCGAAGTACCGCTCCTCGCCGACCCGGGGCCGCACGGCCAGGTCGGCCGCCCTGGCCTCCTCGAACGCCTCCCTGGTGATCATCCCGAGCTTGAGCATCTCGACCAGGACGGTGTTCCGGCGGAACACGGCCTGGCCGGGGTGCTCGATCGGGTCGTACCGGGCCGGCGCCGAGATCAACCCGGCCAGGAGGGCCGACTCGTCGAGGTCGAGCTTCCACACCGGCTTGTCGAAGTAGGTCTTGGCGGCGGCCTGTATCCCGTAGGCCCCCTTGCCGAAGTAGACGGTGTTCAGGTAGCCGGTCAGGATCTGGTCCTTGGACATCTCGTCCTCGAGGCGCCAGGCCACCAGGGCCTCCCGCCACTTCCGGGCCAGCGACCGCTCCGTGCCGACCACCGCGTTCTTCACGTACTGCTGGGTGATCGTGGAGCCCCCCTCCACGATGTCGCCCTCGTCGTAATTCGTCTTCACGGCGCGGAGGACGGCCCGGACGTCGATCCCCCGGTGGTCGAAGAACCGCCTGTCCTCGATGGCCACGACGGCATCGCGGAGGACCTCGGGGATCTGCTCCGAGGTGACCGGGACGCGATCCTGCTCGGCGTGGAACCGCGTGATCAGCGAGCCGTCCGCCGCGTACAGGAACGACGTCAGGGCCAGCGGCTCCGCCACGGCGGAGTCCGTGTCGATCTGGGGTAGGCGGCAGGCCTGCGCGAGCAGGGCGAGGGCGACGAGCGAACCGAGCGTGGAGAGCCTCGACATCCCCGCCACCCCTGCCACGAGCGGTCCCCGGCGCGCGTGCATGGCCGGACAAGGATACCCGTGGTTTCCCATTTGCACTGGTAGCATCCCCTTTCGTCATGCCGACCTCCGACCCTCGGCACCTCGGGCTCCTCCTGTCCGGCGCCGCCGACGTGATCCCTCGCGACGCGCTCGAGGGCAAGCTCGCGCTGGGCCGGCCGCTCCGCGTGAAGCTCGGCATCGACCCCTCGCGGCCGGACCTCCACCTGGGGCACGCCGTGGTGCTCCGCAAGCTCCGGCAGTTCCAGGACCTCGGGCACGCCGCCGTGCTGATCATCGGGGACTTCACCGGGCTGGTCGGTGACCCCAGCGGGCAGTCCGACACCCGGCCGATGCTCACGGCCGAGGAGATGGAGGAGAACGCGCGCTCCTACTTCGAGCAGGCCGGGCTCGTCCTGGACATGGATCGAGCCGAGGTCAGGAGGAACTCGGAATGGCTGGGGGCCATGTCGATGGCCGACGTCCTTCGCCTGACGTCTTCCTACACGGTGGCCAGGATGCTCGAGCGTGACGACTTCCAGGGCCGGTACCGGGAGGGGAGGCCGATCAGCGTGGTGGAGTTCCTCTACCCGCTGATGCAGGCCTACGACTCCGTGGCCGTGGAGGCCGACGTCGAGATGGGGGGGACCGACCAGACCTTCAACCTCCTGGTCGGGCGGGACATCCAGCAGGCCTACGGGCAGGACCCCCAGGTGGTGTTCACGATGCCGCTCCTGGAGGGCACCGACGGGACCAGGAAGATGTCCAAGTCCTTCGACAACTTCGTCGGGCTGACCGACCCTCCCGAGGAGATGTTCGGGAAGCTGATGAGCGTCCCCGACGAGCTGATCGGGAAGTACCTCCGGCTCTGCTCCCCTCTGTCGTCCGTCGAGGCGGACCGGGCGGAGGCGGAGCTCGCGGACGGGTCGGCGCACCCCAACGAGGCCAAGCGGCGGATGGCCCGGGAGGTGGTCGCCCTGTACCACGGGCCGGAGGCCGCCCGCTCGGCGGAGGAGCGGTTCGACCGGGTCTTCCGCGAGCACGAGATCCCCCAGGACGTGCCCGACCGGACGGTGCGGCGGTCCCGGGTCTTCGTCGAGAAGGAGCCGGGGAGCCGGATACTCCACGTCCCCGCCCTCCTGGTCGAGCTGGAGCTCGCCGACAGCCGGACGGGCGCCCGCCGCCTTATCGACCAGCGGGGCGTCCGGCGGGACGGCCGGGAGGTCGCCGGCCAGGAGCTCCCCTGGTCCGAGGCGGGCGAGGAGTCGCTGATCGGCTCGGTGTGGCAGGTGGGCCGGCGCCGGTTCGCCCGGGTCGCCGCGCTCGACTGACGCCCTGGCCGCCGGTGCCGGGCCGCCGAGCGTGCCTGGTTCGTCCGGTTCCTGGTATCCTCGAGGTGCCGGGAAGGCCCTCCTCGAGGGGAGAGTCTGCTCGGTTGACGCCCCTTCGGGGGGTGCGTATCATAGGCGGTCGCGGCGGCCCCCGGCCCAAGTCCCCCAAGGACCCGGATCGGGAGCAGTACGCCCCGCTCGCACCTTGAGAACTGAACAGTGTGCCAAAAGCCAGTGCGTTCCCTCAAGACCGGGGAAGGCGCGCGTCAGCGTGCTCGGAACCGGGCTTTGAGACGTACGGAATCCGTCCGGACATGAACATGAGCCGGCCGGATCTAACTGGGGCCGAAGCCGGGGCCAACCGGCGGAGGCCACTCCAGGGAAGACGCCGAAGCCGTCCGGTGCCACATGGTGGTCCCGGGCGGATCTGAAGCAACCCTTTCTACGGAGAGTTTGATCCTGGCTCAGGACGAACGCTGGCGGCGTGCTTAACACATGCA
>JACQTL010000063.1 GCA_016210805.1 Actinomycetota bacterium
GCACGGCGGACCCCTTCTGGAGCACCGCCTGGAACGCCGCCGACGAGGCCCCGCGGGCGGCGGACGACGCCTGCGCCGACGCCGCCGAGGCAGAGCGCCGGTACCGGGAGTGCATGGGACGAGCCAGGGAAGCCCCGGCCGGGAAGGCCCCGGCGCGGCGGACGAGACCCCTCCCGAGGAGGCCCCCGTGCCGGTCCCGGAGCCGGCCGGGGGAGGCGTGCCCCCGGGCGGCGTCGCTCCGGGAGAGAAGCCGGGAGCGGGCGGCACCCCGGACGAGCCGACCCGGCCGGGGTGCCCCGAGGGGACCGAGGAATGGCGGGAGGAGTCCCGGTCGCCCGCCTTCGCGGTCAGGCCGCGGGGCGCCAGGGCCCGGGTCACGATCCACAACGCGCCCGGCGCGGCCCGGGACTTCGACGGGATGGTCGGGTCCACCCGCACCGCCAAGGGGAGGAGCACCCACGGGACCGTATCGTTCTGGGTGGAGTTCGAGGTCCTGGAGGGGCTCACCCCCAACGCGCTGGCCGAGATGTTCCTGGGCGTGGACGAGGCGGTGCAGGGCGACGCGGCCCGGATCCGGCGGACGGTCGTGGGGATCGACGTCGAGCTCCCGCGCGAGGAGATCGTGCTGGCCTGCGAGCGAAGGTGGGTGTGTGCCGACGGGGCCTGGCAGGCGATGCCCGAGATGCGCTCCAGCGAGGTCTCGCGCCGACCCCTCCAGGCCGTCAAGCAGTCGAGGATGTTCGCCCCGCACGTCCCGAACAAGGCCGCGGGGATCGCAGACGTCTTCGCCGCGGCGGCCACCGATCGGGCAGTGCTGGAGACCAACGAGGCCGCCGCGGACCAGTGGAGGGCGGCCTGCCGGTAGCGCGGGCCGGTCGTGCGCTGGTCAGCTGGAGCCCGGACTCCCGGCGCCGGAGGCTTCGGTCCCGGCGGGCCGGGTGGCGTGCCCGTTCGGGCTGGCGCCGTTCCCGCTCACCGACAGGGGGACCACCCGGAACTGGGTGGGGATCCGGGGCCGGCGGGCGAACCGGGTCTTCAGGAAGACCCACAGGATCCCGAAGCCGTGGCGCACCCGGATCTTCTTGCCCTCCTCGAAGGAGCGCCCGTGGAAGCGGATGGGGACCTCCACGATGGGCACCCCCGACCTGAGGAGCTTCCCGGTGATCTCGGCGTCGATGCGGAAGTTGGACTCCGTGAGCAGGAGGCCCTGGGCCACCCGGCGGTTCATCAGCTTGTAGCAGACCAGGGGGTCGGACAGGGCCTGCCCGTACAGCAGCCTCACCACCATGGCGAAGAGCCTGTTCCCGAACCGGTGGGAGGCCCGCATCGTCCCGTCGGCGTTCTCCATGAATCGGGACCCCCACACGGCCTGGGCCTTCCCGGACAGGACCGGCTCGAGCATGCGGGGCCAGTCCGCGGGGTCGTACTCGAGGTCGGCGTCCTGGATGATCAGGAGGTCGCCGGTGGACTGCGAGATCCCGTACCGGACGGCGCCGCCCTTGCCCTGGTTGGGCTCCAGGCGGAAGGCCTGGACCCGGGGGTCGTCGCACTCGGCCAGGATGACCGTGGTCGAGTCCGACGAGCCGTTGTCGACCACGACGAACTCCACATCGACCGGCAGGTCGGCGGCCACGTCCAGGCAGCGCCGGAGGATCTTCCCGACGGTGGCCTCCTCGTTGAACGCGGGGATCACCACGGAGAGCTTGGACGGCCGCCCCGGATCCAGCGACCCCGAGAGGGACACGAGCTCGACCCGGGTGCCGCTCACCCCCGGATCGTCGCCCTTTAGGCCCCTGGGGTCCTCGCGCCCGTCGGTCGGCTCAAGCAACGCCTCGCCTCCGGGCCATCCCGAACCTGAGGTGCGCGGCCACGGCGCGGGCGGCCTGGGGCTCCATCCCATTGTGCAGGGGCAGGGAGAGGGCCCGCTTGGCGACACCCTCGGCCACCGGCAGGGCCCCGCGGGCGTAGCCCAGTCCCGTGAACGCGGGCTGCAGGTGCGCGGGGACGAAGTGGATCTGGACGGCGATCCCGGCCTCCAGGAGGACCTTGGCCACGCGGTCGCGCTCCATGGTCTGGACCTGGAACAGCCGCCAGGCGTGGCCGGGATGGTCAGCGGGGAGCCGGAGGTCGCCGGAGATGGCCTGCGGCGTGAGGGCCTCCCGGTAGGCCCGGACCACGGACCGGCGCCGGTTCAGGAACTCCGACTGGCGCCCCAGCTGGACGAGGCCCACGGCCGCGGCCATCTCGCCCATCGCGTACCCGTAGCCCGGGTCGGTGGCCGAGCGGACCAGGTGGTGCTCCTCGGCGTGGCCGGAGAAGCACTGGCGCTCCAGGCCGTGGAAGGACAGGCGCCGAACCCGGGCGGCCACCCCGGAGTCGTCGGTGACCACCATGCCGCCGCCCCCGGTGGAGAGGGTGTCGCCCTCCGCGAAGCTGAACACCGCGGCGTTGCCGAAGGTCCCGCAGGCCCGCAGGTCGATCACGGTGGGCAGGGCGTGCGAGCAGTCCTCCACGAAGGCCAGGTGCTTCGCGTGGCACAGGCCCCGCAGGGCCCGCACGTCGCAGGGATGGCCGGCGAAGTGGAACCCGATCACGGCGACCGTTCGAGGGGTCACGGCCGCCTCGACGGCGGCGGGATCGATGGTCAGGGTCGCCGGGTCCACGTCGGCGAATACGGGCCGCGCGCCGGTCAGGAGCACGGCCGACACCGTGTCGGCGTGCACGAGCGGCGAGAGGATCACCTCGTCGCCGGGACCGGCGTTGAGCGACGCGAGCGCCACGTGCACGGCGGCGGACGAGGAGTTCACGGCCACCGCGTGCCTGGAGCCGAGCCAGGTGGCGAACTCCTGCTCGAACCGGGCCACGAGCGGGCCGGCCGAGAGACGGCCGGACCTCATGGCGGCCAGGACGGCCTGCTCCTCGGC
>JACQTL010000050.1 GCA_016210805.1 Actinomycetota bacterium
CCGCGCAGCGGGCCATGGTGAACGCGCTCGTCCAGACGGCCGAGGAGTCGCGCCTGGAGCCGATCGGCGTGGACCTCCTGCCCTTCGCCCTCGTCCGGGCGGTGGGCTCGGGGAACGGCGCCGGCATGGAGCTCGAGGTGACGGGCGACGAGGCGGTGATCGACGTCGGGGCGGACGTGACGAACATCTGCGTCCACGACCACGGCGTTCCCCGGTTCGTCCGGATCCTGCCCTCCGGCGGGAGCGACATCACCCTCGCCATCGCCCGGGCCCTGGGGACCTCCGACGAGGACGCCGAGCGCCTGAAGCGGGGCGAGGCCCTTCCCGAAGGACCTCCGATAGAGGACGTCCGCCGGGTGGCCCTGGGCCGGGCGGCGAGCTTCGTCGACGAGATCCGATCCTCGCTCGAGTTCTACGCCGCCCAGTCTCCCGGCTCCAAGGTGGGCCGGGTCCTGATCACCGGCGGGGGCTCGAAGCTCGAGGGCTTCACCGAGCTGATGCAGGAGCGTCTCCCCGCGGCCGTCGAGCGGGGCCACGTCTTCGCCCGGGTCCGCCCCGACCTCAACATGCCGGAGGAGGCCCTGCGCGAGGCCGAGCCGGTGCTGTCGGTGGCGGTGGGCCTGGGGATCCCCGGGAGGCAGGGATGAGCCAGGTCAACCTCCTTCCCCGCGAGCTCCGCGAGCGCCAGCGGATCCGGAGGCAGACCTTCCTGGCGGGCGCCGGGGGGGCGGCCCTCGTCCTCCTGGTCCTGGCGTTCTACTTCCTCCAGGTCGTGCGGCTCGGCGAGGTGGAGGACCAGCTCGCCGACCAGCGGGCGGAGAACGCCCAGCTCGAGCAGGAGATCGCCTCGCTCCGGCAGTTCGAGGAGCTCCGCCAGCGCCTGGACGTCCAGCGCGCCCTGGTGGGGCGCATCCTCCAGAACGAGGTCTCCTGGTCGGGGGTCCTCCGGGACATCTCCCTCGTGATCCCCCGTGACATGTGGCTCACCGACATGACCGGCGCCGTGACCGCCCCCACCGTCGGCGGGGAGACCGCGGCTGAGACCACCGGCCTGATCGGGAGCATCCAGTTCAACGGGGTGTCCTTCGACACCCCCACCCTGGCCCTGTGGCTCACCGTGCTCGAGGAGCCCCGTGGATGGGTGAACGCGTGGCTCTCCACGGCCTCGAAGGGGAAGATCGGGACGGCCGAAGTGGTGACGTTCTCCTCGTCGGTTGACCTCACCCCGGACGCCGCGGTCCGGATCGCCGGAGGCCAGTCGTGAGCCGGCGCGGGCCCATCCTCGTCGGCGCGATCGTCGGAGCGCTCGCCCTCGTCGTGGCCGCGCTCCTGGTCCTGCCCAAGATGTCGCAGGTCGGCGAGCGCCGCGAGGAGCTCACCGTGGAGGAGGACCGGGAGCAGTCCCTGCGCACCCAGCTCGCCCAGCTCGAGGACCTCCGGGACCAGGCCCGTGCCGTCCAGAAGGAGCTGAACCGGCTCCAGAACCAGATCCCGCCGACCGCCGAGCTCCCCAGCCTGATCCGGCTCCTGGAGAACACGGCCAACCAGAGCGCGGTCTCCTTCATCTCGGTCACCCCGGGAACGCCCTCGGCGGCCGGCACCGAGCCCTTCTCGCTGATCCCCACGCAGATCACCGTGACGGGCGGGTTCTTCTCGATCGACGAGTTCCTGTTCCGCCTGGAGACCCTGCCCCGGGCCCTGAAGGTGATCCAGATCGCCGTGGCCACGTCGGCCGAGGGCGCCGGCGAGCTCCAGCTCTCCATGACCACCGAGGTGTACACGACCGACATCAGCGCCGGCCCCGGGTCACAGCCCGGCCCGACAGAGGCCCTCCCGGTGGAGACCCCACCCGAGGAGGAGGGCGCCGGCGAGGCTAGCCCCCCGGCTGGAGGTTGATCGCACGATGGCCCTTTCCCCCCGCGACCGCCGTGCGCTGATGCTCTTCGGGCTCATCTCCCTGGCCGCCCTGGTCCTGTGGTTCCTGGTCCTCCGGGGCCCCGGCGACGAGGTCCCGCCCGAGACGCAGCCCACGGAGACGCCCACCACACCGACACCGGTCACGCCCCGCACAACCCCGCCGCCGGATGATGGCATCGCGGTGGTCGGCCAGCGGAACCCGTTCGCTCCGCTGATCGTTGCCACCACCGGCGGCGGGGGCGGCCCCACCGGCTCGCCCACCGCCTCTCCGACGGCCGAGCCCACCGACCAGCCCACGGGCACGCCGACCGTCTCCCCCCCGGGGGACGGAGGGACGCCGGGCGGCGGGACCAGCACGACGATCGGCGGGCACACGGTGGTCCTGCTGAGCATCTTCGAGCAGAACGGCGAGCTCATGGCCCAGGTCGAGGTGGACGGCACCGTGTACACGGTGTCGGAGGGCGAGACGTTCGCCGGGAGCTTCCGGCTCGTGGACATCGACGGTACCTGCGCGACGTTCCTGTTCGGCGACGAGCGGTTCACGCTCTGCGAGCAGGCTCCCAAGTAGGCCGGGGCTCGCCCCCGGCCCGAGCCCGGGCGGGCCCAACCCGCCGCGGGGAGCAAGGATCCGGCGCCGCACCGGGGGGAGCGGTCGCCGGCCCAGGAAGGGGCGGTCCGACCGGGCCGCCCCTTCCCGCACTATCGTTCCAGCATGCTCAGGCTGCTCACCGCGGGCGAGTCGCACGGCCGGGCCCTGGTGGCCGTGCTGGAGGGAATCCCGGCCGGGGTCCCCGTGGTTCCGGCCGCGCTGGACGCCGAGCTGGCCCGGCGGCGGGCGGGCTACGGCCGGAGCGCGCGGCAGCGCCTGGAGGCCGACCCCGTGACGATCGTCGGCGGGGTCCGGCACGGCCGGACGCTGGGGAGCCCCGTGGCCCTTCTGATCGGCAACGCGGAGTTCGAGGCCAAGCACGCGGTCCGGATGGCCGTGGACGGCGAGCCGGACCCCGCCGACCGGCTGACCCGGCCCCGCCCCGGGCACGCCGACCTCCCCGGGATGCTGAAGTACGGGCTGGACGACGCCCGCGACGTACTGGAGAGAGCGAGCGCCCGGGAGACCGCCGCCCGGGTGGCCGCCGGGTACGTGTGCAGGGCGTTCCTGGCCGAGCTGGGGATTCAGGTGGTCTCGCACGTGGTGCGGATAGGCCGGGTGGCCATCCCGGCCCGGTCCCGGCCCCCCGGCCCGGCCGACCTGGAGGCCGTGGACCGCTCGCCGGTCCGGTGCCTGGACCCGCTCGCCTCGGCCCGGATGGTCGCCCGGATCGACGAGGCCCGCCGGGCCCGGGACACGCTGGGCGGGGCCTTCGAGGTCTTGGCGTACGGCGTGCCTCCGGGCCTCGGCTCCCACGTGCAGTTCGACCGGAAGCTCGACGCGCGCCTGGCCCTGGCCCTCATGAGCGTCCAGTCGGTCAAGGGGGTCGAGGTCGGGGACGGCTTCGCCCTGGCCGCCCGGCCGGGCTCCCGGGCCCACGACGAGATCTTCCCCGCCGGCGGCCGGCCCGGGCGGCGGACGAACCGGGCCGGCGGGATCGAGGGTGGGAGGAGCAACGGCGAGCCCATCCGCCTCCGGGCGGCCATGAAGCCGTTCTCCACGCTGGCCCGGCCCCTGGCCACCGTGGACACCTCCACGGGCCGGCCGGCCAGGGCCATCAGGCAGCGCTCCGATGTCTGTGCCGTTCCCGCCGGGGCCGTGGTGGGGGAGGCGGTGGTGGCCCACGTCCTGGCCGACGCCGCGCTCGAGAAGCTGGGCGGCGACTCCGTGGCCGAGAGCCGGCGCAACCTGGACGCCTACCTGGAGGGGATCGGGTGGGGAGCCACGTCTTCCTGATCGGGATGCCCGGCTCCGGCAAGTCCTCGGTCGGGCGGGTCCTGGCCCGGCGCCTCCGCCGGCCCTTCGTCGACCTGGACCGGGCCGTGGAGGAGGCCGCCGGGCGGTCGATCGCAGAGGTCTTCGCCGAGGGAGGCGAGGAGGGGTTCAGGGACCGGGAGTCGGCCGCCCTCCGGGCCGCCGCCGCGGGGCCCGCCTCGGTGGTGGCCTGCGGGGGCGGGGCGGTGCTCCGGCCCGGGAACCGCGGCCTCATGGCCGCCTCCGGGACCGTGGTGCACCTCGCCGCGCCGGTGGAGGTCCTGGCCGCCCGGATCCGGCCCCACGCCGGCCGCCCGCTGGTCCGCTCGGACCGGGACCTCGCCGCCCTGCTCGCCGCCCGGGCCCCCACCTACCGCGCCGCGGCCCACGTCGAGGTGGACGCCACGGGGGAGCCCGAGGACGTGGCGGCCGCCGTGCTCGCCGCCCTGGGGGAGCCGGTCGCGTGATCAGGATCCCCGTAGCGTTGGGCCCGAGGGGATACGACGTGGTCGTGGGGCGGGGGATCCTGGCCGGCGAGGCCGTGGCCGGCGCCCCGTTCCTGCCCCCTCACCGTCCCGTCGAGCGAGCCTTCGTGGTGAGCGACCCCCGGGTGGCCCGGGCGTGGCTGGGGCCGGCGGAGGCCGGCCTCCTGGCCGCCGGCGTGGGCGGGGTGGTCCACCTCCCGATCCCGGAGGGGGAGCAGGCCAAGTCCCTGCAGGTCGTGGAGGCCCTGTGCCGGCAGCTCGCCGTGCAGGAGGCTCACCGCGACGACCTGGTGGTGGCCCTGGGAGGAGGGGTCGCTGGCGACGTCGCGGGTTTCGCCGCCGCCACCTACATGCGGGGGGTCCCGTTCCTCCAGGTCCCCACGACCCTCACCGCCCAGGTCGACGCGGCGATCGGGGGGAAGACCGGCGTGAACCTCCCCGAGGGCAAGAACCTGGTCGGCGCTTTCCACCAGCCCGTGGGCGTGGTGGCCGACGTCCTCACGCTGGTGACCCTCCCCGAACGGGAGTTCCGGTCGGGCCTGGCCGAGGTCGCCAAGGTGGCCCTGGTCTTCGGCGGCGACCTCCTGGAGGCGCTGGAACGCGATCCCGGGCCCCTCCTGGCCAGGGAGCCCGGGGCCCTCGAGGAGGCGGTGGCCCGGTGCGTGCGGGCGAAGGCGGAGGTCGTGGCCGCGGACGAGCGTGACGAGGGCCGGCGGCTCGTGCTGAACTACGGGCACACCCTGGGCCACGCCCTGGAACGCCTGGACGCGTTCGCCGGACGGACCCACGGCGAGGGCGTGGCCGTCGGGATGGCGTTCGCGGCCCGGCTGGCCGAGGCGACCGGGGTGGCCGGTCCCGGGCTGGTGTCCCGGCACGCCCGCCTGCTCGCCTCGCTCGGGCTCCCCGGCGGGGGGCCCCTGCCGGCGGCCGACGACGTCCTGCGCGCGTTCCGGATGGACAAGAAGTACCGGGGAGGGGCCCGCTTCGTCCTCCTGGCCGAGGCCGGGAGCGCGGTGGTCGTCCCCGAGGTGCCGGAGGGCGTCCTCCGGTCCGTGCGGGAGGAGAGGGGGGCCGGGCGGGCCGGTCCGGTGGACACGGGCGGGGGAGACCCGGCCGGGGAAGGGAGCGAGCGATGAGGGCGAGCGAGCGATGAGGGTCCTGTTCCTGTTCGGGCCGAACCTGGGCGCCCTGGGCCGGCGCGATCCGGACACGTACGGCCGGGAGACCCTCGAGGAGGTCATGGACTCCGTCCAGCGGGGCGGCGAGGTGGTCGACCACGAGGTCGCGTGGCGCCAGTCCGACGCCGAGGGCGATCTCGTCGGGTGGCTGCTCGGCGCCGCGGGGGAGGGTTTCGAGGCCGTGGTCCTCAACCCGGGGGGCCTGTCCCACTACTCGGTGGCCCTCCGCGACGCCGTGGAGGCCAGCGGGCTCCCGGTGGTCGAGGTCCACCAGTCCAACATCTACGCCCGGGAGGAGATCCGCCGGCACTCCGTGGTGTCCCCGGCGTGCCGGGCCGTGATCGCCGGTGCCGGGGCCGGCGGGTATCATCTGGCGCTGGAGGCCCTGCCGTGGATCACCCGCTGAGGAGGAGTCGTCTCGCCGCGCGCCTGCCCGACCTGGAGGTCGAGGCGCTGCTGTCCACGCGCCTGCCCAACGTCCGGTACCTGACCGGGTTCACGGGCTCGAACGGGCAGGTCCTGGTGAGCGGCGGGGACGCGGTCTTCTTCACCGACGGCCGGTACACGGAGCAGTCGCGCCGGGAGGTCCCCGACCTCCGCCGGGAGACCTACATGCTGGACTTCCCGAAGACGTTCGGGGAGGCCTGCCGGGAGCTCGGGGTCTCGCGGATCGGGTTCGAGGCCGGCGGGGTCACCTACCGGTTCTACGAGCAGCTCGCCGCGGTGGAGGGTCTGGAGCTCGTGCCCGTGGGCGACGAGGTGGAGCGCCTGCGGTGGGTCAAGGAGCCGGAGGAGATCGACCTGGTCAGCGAGGCCCAGCGGATCACCGACGAGGCCTTCGAGCGGCTCCTGGCCAAGCTCGTGGAGGGCATCTCCGAGAAGGAGGCCGCCCTGGAGCTCGAGTGGGCGATGAGGCAGGCCGGTGCCGACGGGCTGGCCTTCGACTCGATCGTGGCGTTCGGGGAGAGCGCCGCCGAGCCCCACCACGATCCCTCCGACCGGACCCTTCGCCGGGGCGACGTGATCAAGGTGGACTGCGGGGCGCTGTACCGCGGGTACCACTCCGACATGACCAGGACGGTGGCCCTCGGGGACCCGCCCGCCGAGCTGGCCGAGATCCACGGGATCGTCCTTTCGGCCCAGCAGGCCGGGATCGACGCGGTGCGCGCCGGGATACTGGGCAGGGACGCCGACCGGGCGGCCCGCCAGGTGATCGAGGAGGCCGGGCACGGCGAGGCGTTCAGCCACTCGCTGGGGCACGGCGTGGGCCTCGAGATCCACGAGGGCCCCACCTTCCGGTCGTCCTCGGAGGACGAGATCCCGGCCGGTGCGGTGGTCACGGTGGAGCCCGGGATCTACCTCCCGGGGATCGGCGGGGTCCGGATCGAGGACATGGTCGAGGTCACCACGGACGGCTGCCGGGTCCTGCCCTCCACGGCCCGGGAGCTGGTGATCCTTTGAGCGTGTCGACCAACGACCTGAAGAACGGGATGACCCTGGAGCTCGAAGGGGGCCTGTGGACCGTCCTGGACTTCCTCCACCACAAGCCGGGGAAGGGCCAGGCCGTGGTCCGGACCAGGCTCCGCAACGTGCGGAGCGGGAGCGTCCTGGAGCGCACGTTCCGGGCCGACGAGAAGGTCGGGCTGGCCATCCTGGACAAGCGGGAGATGCAGTACCTGTACCGCGACGGCGACAGCCTGGTGTTCATGGACACCGAGACCTACGAGCAGCACTCGATCCCCGAGCAGGTCGTCGGGGACGCGGCCGGCTACCTCACCGAGGGGTTCGCCCCCATCGTCTCGATGTACGAGGGGAACGCGATCGGCGTGGAGCTGCCCGCTTCGGTGGTCCTCTCGGTGACCGAGGCCGACCCGGGCGTGAAGGGCGACCGGGTCAGCGGGGCCCTCAAGCCGGCCACCCTGGAGACCGGGATCGTCGTCCAGGTCCCGCTCTTCGTCGAGCCCGGCGACCGGGTGAAGGTGGACACCCGGACCGGCGAGTACATCACCCGGGAGAAGTGAGCTCCGCGGGCGACGGCGCCCGGGCCCGGCGCGAGGCCTCCGCCGCCCGCAGCGACGCCCGGAGGCGGGCCCTGTCGATGCTCTACCAGGCCGACGCCACCGGCCAGTCGCCCTCCGAGGTCCTGGCCACGTGGTTCGCGGAGGGCGGCGACGCCGACGTCCCGGACCTGGCCCGAGAGCTGGTGGACGGGGTGACCGGCCACCGGGCCGACCTCGATGCGCTGATCGCGCGATACGCGCGGGACTGGACCGTGGAGCGGATGCCGGTGGTGGACCGCACGATCCTCCGCCTGGCCTGCTACGAGCTGCTCCACCGGCCGGACACCCCGGTGAACGTGGCCATCAGCGAGGCGGTGGAGGCCGCCAGGGAGCTATCCACCGAGGACTCGGGACGGTTCGTGAACGGGGTGCTCGGCCGGATAGCCCGCGAGGAGGAGCTCCCCGCCCGGTAGGCGAGGAGGCCGCTACTCGGTGGGCTTCTCGGTGGTCGCCGGGTCGCGCTTGTCGGAGGCCTCGGGCTCCGTCCCGTCGTCCCCGGCCGCACCTTCCTTCATCCCCTTCTTGAGCTCCTTGGCCGACTGCCCGAGCGATCGGGCGATCTGGGGGAGGCGGCTCGCCCCGAACATGAGCAGGAGGATCACCAGGATGATGATCAGCTCCGGGGCGCCGATGTTCTGGAAGATGCCGAGCATGGGTTCTCCTCGTCCTCGTTGCCACCAGTCTATGCCTCCCCGCCCCGTTCGCCAGTCCCGCCCGCATGGCCGGGACCCGGCCGGAGGGCGTGCGGCGTCCCGGGGCGTGTAACGGGATCGGGTCCCCGAGGCATTACAGGGGTGAGATGGACGAGCGGAGCGCGGGGGACGGCCGGTCGGACGCCGAGCTGCTGTCCTCGGGGGACCCCGAGGACTTCGGCCGGTTCTACGACCGGCACGCCCGGGCGCTCCTGGCCTTCTTCTCCCGCAGGACCGCGTCCGCCGACCTCGCGGCGGACCTGGCGGCCGAGACCTTCGCCCAGGCCTTCTGGTCCCGGGGCCGGTACCGCGACACCGGGGCGCCCGCGTCGGCCTGGCTCCTGGGCATCGCCCGCCACACGCTGAACCGGTCGCTGCGGCGACGCCGGGTCGACGATCGGGCCCGGCGCCGCCTGGGGATGGAGCGGGTCGCGCTGGACGAGGCGTCGTACGAGCGGATCGAGGAGCTCGCCGACTTCGGGCCCATGCGCGACGCGATCCGTGAGGCCATGGCGTCCCTCTCTCCGAAGCTGGCGCGGGCCGTGACCCTGCGCGTGGGCCACGAGCTCCCCTACCCGGAGGTGGCGCAGCGCCTGCGGATATCGGAGGCCGCCGCGCGCGTCCGGGTGGCCCGCGGCCTGGCGCGCCTCTCCGACCTGCTGGAGGTGCAGTGAGGGGGTCCAGGGGGGCAGCAGCCCGGCGGAGCGCAGCGGAGCGGATCAGGCTGCTGCGTTCCCCCTGGCCGAAGCGATCCGCCGGAGGCGGATCGATGAGGAGTTGGACATGAAGCACGACGACGACATCCCGTACCTCGCGCGGCTGCGCGGGGAGCTGGTCCGGGCCGTGGCCCGCCGGCAGGAGACGAAGGAGACGACGATGGCGAGGACGAGGTTCCGGGAGGCCAGGGGTCAGCGGGCGGCGCTGCTCGCCGGCGCGGCCGCCGTGGTGGTGGCCGCCGTGATCGGTGCGGTGGCGTTCCTGAGCGGTGGATCGTCCGCGCCCCGGTACACGACGGCGGCCCCGGGGACGGAGCTGGGCGGGGAGACGCAGATGAGCTGCGTGGCCCTGGGGTCCCTGGACACGCTGCCCGACCGGGAGTTCGCCTTCGACGGCACGGTGACGGCTATCGAGGGCGACCGGGTCACGTTCGAGGTCAGCCGGTGGTACCGAGGAGGCGGGGGTGGCTCGGTGACCCTTGTGGCCCCGATCTCTGCCGGGGGGGTGACCTCGGTCGGCGGTCCCGACATCGAGGTGGGCGACCGGATCCTGGGGGCGGGAGAGGAAGAGTTCCTGTGGTACTGCGGGTTCTCGATGCACTACTCCGAGGACAACGCCGAACTGTTCGAGGCGGCCTACCAGGGCTGAGCGGAGCTGCGTGGGGCGGGGCTCGTCCCCGCCCCGACCGCGTGGGAACATCCCCACGGGCGAGCCCAGGGGGGGAATCGGTTGCTGGCGGTGTGGTCGGGGCGGCACGCGGGGCACGACCCCCAGCACGAGGTCCAGTTCGGGGAGCGGATCCCGATCTACGAGGTCCCCGCGCGGGCCGAGGCGATCCGGGCCGCGCTGGAGGCCGACGGCGGGTTCTCCCTGGTCGGGCCCAGGGACCACGGGACCGGACCGATCGAGGCCGTCCACGACCCCGCCATGCTCAGGTACCTCGAGGAGGCCTGGCGGGACTGGGAGGCCCTGGGTCGGGGCGGCGAGCTCGTCCCCCACACGGTGCTCCATCCCGGGCTCCGCGAGGGCATGGGGCCGGCCGCGGAGCCGTCCACCCCGGCCGGCCGGATCGGGTTCTGGTGCTTCGAGACGATGACCCCGATCGTGGCCGGCACGTACGAGGCCGTGCGGGCCGCGGCCGACGTCGGGCTCACGGCGGCCGATGCGGTGCTGGGAGGCGAGCGAGCCGCCTACGCCCTGTGCCGCCCGCCCGGTCACCACGCCGCCAGGGCGGTGTTCGGGGGCTACTGCTTCCTGAACAACGCGGCGATCGCCGCGGAGCACCTCGTGCGAGAGACCGGGGAGCCGGTGGCCGTCCTAGACGTCGACTACCACCACGGGAACGGGACCCAGCAGCTCTTCTGGGAGCGCGGCGACGTGCTGTACGTCTCGCTCCACGGCGACACCCGGCGGGCCTACCCGTACTTCACCGGGTCGCCCGAGGAGACCGGCGCCGGGCGGGGGAGGGGCGCCACGATGAACGTCCCGCTGCCCGAGGGATGCTCGGACGACCGGTACCTCGACCTCCTCGACCGGGCCCTGGAGGCCGTGGCCGGCTTCCCCGGCGAGACGCTCGTGGTGTCTCTCGGCCTGGACACGCTGGCGGAGGACCCCATCACCGACCTCGCCCTCACCCTCGACGTCTACCCGGAGATCGGCCGTCGCGTGGGAGCCCTCGGGCGCCGCACCGTGGTCGTCCAGGAAGGCGGCTACCACCTGCCGTCCCTCGGCGAGGGAGTGGTCGGTTTCCTCCGAGGGGTCGGGGGAGGGTGACGAGGTCTGATCGGCATGTTTGCCGGGGGGGCTAGGGGCCGGTAAGCTCCGTCCCTGAGGGACTTCCCCTTTAAGGACCGGTCCGGAGAGGCCGGGAAGGGAGGCTGGGAGAGTGGCGAACGTCCGTGCCCTGCTGCCGCGGCGGCGGGGCTTTCGTTATTCCCGGGCCCGGGCGGCGCGCTGATGGGCGGCTCGCCGCGGGGCCGGCTCATGGAGCGGGACGACATCGGCCGGGCCGTCACGCGCATCGCCCACGAGATCCTGGAGCGGAACAAGGGCGCGGAGGACGTCGTCCTGGTGGGGATCGCCGCCCGAGGCGACGACCTGGCCCTTCGCCTGGCCGAGGAGCTCGCCCGGATCGAGGGCGAGAAGGTCCCGGTGGGCGTGCTGGACATCACCTTCTACCGGGACGACATCGGCCTGCGGGCCGAGGCCCCGGAGGTCCACGAGACGCGGATCGACTTCGACGTCACCGGCAAGACCGTGGTGCTTGTGGACGACGTCCTGTACACGGGCCGCACGATCCGGGCCGCGCTGGACGCCCTGGTCGACTTCGGCCGGCCCCGGGCCGTCCAGCTCGCCGTCCTGGTCGACCGGGGCCACCGCGAGCTCCCGATCAAGGCCGACTACGTGGGCAAGAACGTCCCCACCCGCCGCGACGAGGTCGTGCGGGTGGCCCTGGAGGAGACCGACGGCGAGGACGCCGTCGTCGTGGAGGAGCCGCAGGCATGATCAAGCACCTGCTGTCGATCACCCAGCTCGCCCCGGAGGACGTCACGCGGGTCCTGGACACCGCGGACTCCTTCCGCGAGGTGGGCACCCGGGTCATCAAGAAGGTCCCGGCCCTCCGGGGCCGGACCGTGGTGAACCTGTTCTACGAGAACTCCACCCGGACCCGCATCTCGTTCGAGCTCGCCGCCAAGCGCCTCTCGGCCGACGTCATCAACTTCTCCACCAGCGGGTCCTCGGTGTCCAAGGGGGAGAGCCTGAAGGACACGGCGCTCACCCTCGAGGCCATGGGGGCGGACGCGATCGTGATGCGCCACTCGTCGAGCGGCGCGTGCCACACCCTCACGAAGTGGGTGAAGGCGAGCGTCCTCAACGCCGGCGACGGGACCCACGAGCACCCCACCCAGGCCCTGCTCGACCTGTACACGATCCGGGAGAGGTACGGGCGGCTGGAGGGCCTCAGGGCCGCCATCGTCGGGGACATCCTGCACTCCCGGGTGGCCCGGTCGCTCACCCTCGGCCTCGTGAAGATGGGCGCCGAGGTCACCCTGGTCGGTCCGCCGACGCTGATCCCGCCGGAGGCCCCCCAGTGGGGCGTGGACGTGTCCTACGAGCTCGACGGCGTGATCCCCAAGCTGGACGTGTGCTACATGCTCCGGGTCCAGAGGGAGCGCCAGCGCCAGCAGTACTTCCCCAGCGTCAGGGAGTACTCGCGGATCTACGGGCTCTCCCGCGAGCGCGTGGCCCAGCTCCCCGAGGGCGCCCTGATCATGCACCCCGGTCCCATGAACCGCGGGGTGGAGATCGCCAGCGAGGTTGCCGACCTCCCGCAGTCGGTGATCACCGAGCAGGTCACGAACGGGATCGCGATCCGCATGTCGCTGCTCTACCTGATCCTGGGCGGCGGCGCGGGGGAGGTGAGCGACGTTGCCTAAGGGGATGCCCGAGCCGAGCACCGTCCTGTTCCGGGGGATCCGGGTGGTCGACCCCGCCACCGGCCGGGACGGTCCCGGCGACGTGCTGGTCGAAGACGGCGTCGTCGCGTCGGTGGGGGAAGCCGGGACCGCGTCCGCTCCGCGCAGGGGGGAGGTGATCGAGGGCGACGGGCTCGTGCTCGCTCCGGGGCTCGTGGACCTCCACGCCCACCTCCGGGAGCCCGGGCGCGAGGA
The DNA here is from genome assembly GCA_016210805.1 of Actinomycetota bacterium. GTDB lineage: Bacteria > Actinomycetota > UBA4738 > UBA4738 > JACQTL01. The sequence goes on from JACQTL010000050.1 coordinate 12,624, forward strand.
CAAGGAGACCGTGGAGAGCGGCTCCCGGGCGGCCGCCCTGGGCGGCTACACGGCGGTGGCCGCGATGGCCAACACCGACCCGGTGGCCGACAACGCCGCGGTGATCCAGGAGGTCATGGCCCTGGCCGAGAAGGCCGCCCTGTGCGAGGTCCACCCCGTCGGGGCGATCACCAGGGGCCTGGAGGGGGAGACCCTGGCCGAGATCGGAGAGATGGCCTCCCTGGGCGTCCGGATGTTCTCGGACGACGGGAAGGGGGTGCAGAGCGCCAGGGTCCTCCGCCTGGCCCTGGAGTACGCCAAGGCCTTCGACGTGGTGATCGCCGAGCACTGCGAGGACGAGTCCCTGACCGAGGGCGCCCAGATGCACGAGGGGTACCACTCCGCCACGCTCGGCCTGCGCGGGTGGCCCTCGGAGGCCGAGGAGCTGATGCTGGCCCGCGACGTGTTCCTGGCCCGGAGGACGGGGGGGCGGCTGCACGTCTGCCACCTGTCGGCCGCGGGCTCGGTCGACCTGGTCCGCCGGGCCAAGGAGGAGGGGCTGCGCGTCTCCGCGGAGGTCACGCCGCACCACCTGACCTTCACGGACGACGACCTTTCCTCATACGACACGTACTTCAAGGTGAACCCGCCGATGCGCTCCGCCGACGACCGGGAGGCCCTCCGGGCCGGGCTGGCCGACGGGACGATCGACGCGGTGGCCACCGACCACGCGCCGCACGCCGACGAGGAGAAGGAGCAGGAGTTCGACCTCTCCCCGCCGGGGACGATCGGCCTGGAAACGGCCCTCGCCGCGGTGCTCACCGAGCTGGTCGAGCCCGGACGGCTGTCGTTGCTGAGGGCCGTCGAGGCCATGTCCACGGCCCCGGCCGGGGTCCTCGGCCTCCGGGACCACGGCGGGCCGGTGGAGGCCGGGCGGCCGGCCAACCTGGTGGTCTTCGACCCGGCCGCGGAGTGGACCGCCGGGCCGCGGTTCGCGTCCAAGAGCAAGAACTCGGCGTTCACCGGTCGGGCCCTCCGGGGCCGGGTCCTGCACACGCTGCTCGCCGGCGAGCTGACCGTGAGGGACGGCGCGGCCACGCGGTGAGAGCGCTCCTGGCCCTCGAGGACGGCACGGTGGCCCGGGGACGGGCGTTCGGCGCGGCGGGGGAGGCGTTCGGGGAGGCCGTGTTCAACACGGGCATGGCCGGGTACCAGGAGGTCCTGACCGATCCCTCCTACGCCCGGCAGGTCGTGGTGATGACCGCCCCCCACCAGGGGAACTACGGGACGAACGACGAGGACGGCGAGTCGTCCTCCGTCCAGGTCGCCGGGTTCGTGGTGCGGGAGGCCTCCCGCCGGGCGTCCTCCTGGCGGGCCAGGCGGACCCTGTCGGAGGAGCTGGAGGCCGCCGGGGTGGTGGGCATCGAGGAGGTGGACACCAGGGCCCTCACGCTCCGGATCAGGGAGGGCGGCGCGATGCGCTGCGGCATCACCACCGAGGACATCGACCCGGCCTCGTTCGTCGAGCGGGTCGGGGCCCAGCCGGGGATGGAGGGCGCCGACCTGGCCCACGCCGTCTCGGCCTCCGAGCCCTACGAGGCCGCCGGCGTGGTCGGGCCGGCGGCCGGGGAGCGGGGCCGGGTCCACCGGGTGGCCGCGTACGACTTCGGCCTGAAGCGGAACATCCTCCGGCGGCTCGCCGCGGCGGGCTGCGAGGCCACGGTCTTCCCGGCCCGGACCCCGGCCGCCGAGGTCCTGGCCGGGGGCTACGATGGGGTGTTCCTGTCCAACGGGCCCGGCGACCCGGCGGCGACCTCCTACGGGACCCGGGCCGCCCGCGACGTGCTGGAGGCGGGGGTCCCCCTCTTCGGCATCTGCCTCGGCCACCAGCTCCTCGCCCTGGCCCTGGGGGGCTCCACGTACAAGCTGAAGTTCGGCCACCGGGGGGTCAACCAGCCCGTGATCGACGTGGACAGTGGCCGGATCGAGATCACCAGCCACAACCACGGGTTCGCCGTGGACGCCGACGGCTGGGCCGGGGCCCCCCGCGTCGAGTCGCCCTTCGGCCCCGTCGTCCTCACCCACTGGAACCTGAACGACGGGACCCTGGAGGGCCTCCGGTGCGTGGATCGGCCGGCGTTCTCGGTCCAGTACCACCCGGAGGCCGCGCCGGGCCCGCACGACGCCTCGCACCTGTTCGGCCGGTTCCGGGAGCTGATGGCCCGTGCCCAGGCGTGAGGACATCCGCTCCATCCTGATCGTGGGGTCCGGGCCGATCGTGATCGGCCAGGCCTGCGAGTTCGACTACTCGGGGACGCAGGGGTGCCGGGTCCTCCGCCGGGAGGGCTACCGGGTGGTCCTGGTGAACTCGAACCCGGCCACGATCATGACCGACCCGGAGTTCGCCGACGCCACCTACGTCGAGCCGCTCTCCCCGGAGTCGGTCCTGGCGGTGATCGACCGGGAGCGCCCCGACGCGCTGCTCCCGACGCTGGGGGGGCAGACCGCGCTGAACGTGGCCGTCTCCCTCGCGGGGTCGGGGGCACTGGAGGCCCGAGGGGTCCGTCTGATCGGCGCAGGGCTGGAGGCGATCCGCCGGGCCGAGGACCGGCGCCTGTTCGCCGCGGCCATGCTCGACGCCGGGCTGCCGCTGCCCCGGTCCGGCTTCGCGCACACGATCGAGGACGCCCGGGCGATCGCCGGGGAGCTCGGCTACCCCGTGATCGTCCGTCCGTCGTTCGTCCTGGGGGGCGGGGGAGCGGGGCTGGCCGGGGATCCCGGCGAGCTCGGGGACGTGGCCCGAAGGGGCCTGGACGAGAGCCCCGTCACCGAGATCCTGGTCGAGGAGTCGGTGGCCGGGTGGAAGGAGTTCGAGCTCGAGGTGATGCGCGACGGCGCCGACCGGGCCGTGGTGATCTGCTCGATCGAGAACGTGGACCCCATGGGGGTGCACACGGGCGACTCGGTGACCGTCGCGCCGGCCATGACCCTGTCCGACCGGGAGTACCAGGCCATGCGGGACATGGGGCTCTCCTGCATCAGGGCCGTGGGCGTGGAAACCGGCGGGTCGAACGTCCAGTTCGCGCAGAACCCCGAGGACGGACGGCTCGTGCTGATCGAGATGAACCCCCGGGTCTCGCGGTCCTCGGCCCTGGCCTCCAAGGCCACCGGGTTCCCCATCGCCAAGGTCGCCGCGCTGCTCGCCGTGGGCTACCGCCAGGACGAGATCCCGAACGACATCACCGGGGAGACCCTGGCCGCCTTCGAGCCCGCGCTCGACTACGTGGTCGTGAAGGTGCCCCGGTTCGCCTTCGAGAAGTTCCCCGGCGCCGACCGGCGCCTGTCGGCCACGATGCGCTCGGTGGGGGAGGTCATGGCCGTGGGCCGGACGTTCCGGGAGGCCCTGGGCAAGGCCTACCGGGCCCTGGAGAGGCCGGCCTTCGCCCTGGGGGGCGACGGGCCCGGCCTGGACCCGTCGCTCGCGGGCCTGGGGGTCCCGTCCGAGGACCGGCTCCTCAGGATCGAGGCCGCCCTCGCCGCGGGCCGGTCCGTGGACGAAGTGGCGGTGGCCTCGGAGATCGACCCGTGGTTCGTGGACCAGATCGCCGGGATGCTGGAGGAGGCCGAGAGGCTGGGCGGGACGCCGCTCGAGCGCCTGGGGGCCGAGGACCTCCTCCGGGCCAAGCGGAGCGGGCTGTCCGACGAGCGGATCGCGCTCCGCACCGGTGCCCGGGCCGCCGAGGTCCGCCGGCGGCGTGAGGCCCTGGGCGTGGTCCCCGCGGCCAAGAGCGTGGACACCTGCGCCGGGGAGTTCCGGGCCCGGACCCCCTACCACTACGGCACGTACGAGCCCGAGTCCGAGGCCCGGCCGGGGGACCGCCCCCGGGTGGTGATCCTGGGGGCCGGTCCGAACCGGATCGGGCAGGGGATCGAGTTCGACTACGCCTGCGTGCACGCGGCGTTCGCCCTCCGCGAGGCGGGCTTCGAGGCCGTGATGGTCAACTCGAACCCGGAGACCGTCTCGACGGACTACGACACCAGCGACCGGCTGTACGTCGACCCCCTCCACCCCGAGGACGTCCTGGCGGTCTGCCGGGCGGAGCGGCCGGTGGGGGTCATCGTCCAGTTCGGAGGCCAGACCCCCCTGCACCTCGCCCACGTGCTCGAGGCCGAGGGGATCCGGGTGCTGGGGACCTCCCCGGCCTCGATCGACCTGGCCGAGGACAGGGGGAAGTTCGGGTCCCTCCTCCGGGACCTGGGGATCCCGGCCCCCGCCCACGGGGAGGCCCGGGACCTGGACGAGGCGCGCCGGGTGGCCGCGGCGATCGGATACCCCGTCGTCGTGCGGCCCTCCTACGTGCTGGGCGGGCGGGCCATGGAGATCGTCTACGGCGAGGACGAGCTCGAGGGCTTCGTGCGGAGCGCCGCCGAGGCCTCCCCGGAGCACCCCGTGCTGATCGACAGGTTCCTGGAGGGGGCCATCGAGGTCGACGTCGACGCCGTGGCCGATGGAGAGGACGTCCTGATCGGGGCGGTCATGGAGCACATCGAGGAGGCCGGGGTGCACTCGGGGGACTCCTCGTGCGTGGTGCCCCCGCCGACGCTCTCCGACGAGGAGCTGGACCGGATCGAGGACCACACGCGCAGGATCGCCCGGGCCCTCGGCGTGGTCGGGCTCCTGAACGTCCAGATGGCCGTGAAGGACGAGCGGATCTGGGTCCTGGAGGCCAACCCCCGGGCCTCCCGGACCGTGCCCTTCGTCTCCAAGGCCACCGGGATCTCCCTGGCCCGGGTGGCCACCCTGGTCCAGGTGGGGCGGCGCCTCGCCGACCTGGCCGCCGAGGGGACGATCCCGGCGGGGCCGTTCCCCTACCGGCGGCTCCCCCACGTGGCCGTCAAGGCACCCGTGCTCCCGTTCGCCCGGTTCCCCGGCGTGGATACTGTGCTCGGACCGGAGATGAAGTCGACGGGGGAGGTGATGGGGATCGACCGCGACCCGGGGCTGGCTCTGGCCAAGTCCCTCCTCTCCTCGGGCACGGCCCTCCCCATGGCCGGCACGGTCTTCATCTCGGTCGCGAACCGGGACAAGCGCTCGGTGCTCTTCCCGTCCCGTCGCCTCCACGACCTTGGCTTCCGGCTGGTGGCCACCCGGGGAACGGCCGCGCTCCTGCACCGGGCCGGGATCCCGGCCGAGGCGGTCCGCAAGCTCTCGGAGGGATCCCCCAGCGTGGTGGAGCTGATCCGGGCGGGCTCCGTGGACCTCGTGGTGAACACGCCCTTCGGCAGGGGCCCCCGGACCGACGGGTTCCACATCCGCACGGCGGCCGCCCAGGCCGGGATCCCGTGCATCACCACCCTCCCCGGGTTCTTCGCCGCGGTCCGGGGGATCGAGGCGCTCCGCAGGGGGGCCGGCGACGGCCCCCGGTCCCTCCAGGAGCACCACGCCGCGGTCTCCCGGGAGCCGGCCCCCGTCCAGGGCGCGCTGGCCTTCGGGGAGGGCGGCCGGGCCGTCGCCGCCCCGGCGGAGGCCGACCCGTGATCCGGACCCGGTGCGAGATCCTCTCGTCCAAGAAGGCCGGCGCCTACCACTCGATCACCCTGGTGGCCCCCGAGATCTCCGAGAAGGCCCGCCCCGGGCAGTTCATCGAGGTGGCCGTGCCCGAGGGCCGGCGGTTCTTCCTCCGGCGGCCGTTCTGGATCCACCAGGTGTCCCGGCGGGGGGGATGGGCCGGGACGCTGGAGTTCCTGTTCGACCCCCGGGGGGAGGGGACGGCGTGGCTCGCCGAGATCGGGGCCCACCGGCTCCTCGACGTGATCGGCCCCCTGGGGAGGGGCTTCGCCTACCCCAAGGACCTCACGGCCTGCCTCCTGGTGTCGGTGGGGTACGGGGCGGCCCCGCTGTACTTCCTGGCCGAGGAGCTGAAGGCCCGGGGCAAGCGCGTGGACATGGCCGTCGGGGCCGCCGACCAGGAGCACGTGTTCAAGCCCATCGAGGGCAAGCGCCTGGCCCAGACGATCTCCATCGTGACCCAGGACGGCAGCTTCGGGATCCGGGGAAGGGTGATGGACGTCGTCCCGGAGATGGCCGACAAGAGCGGGGCCGAGGTGGTCTACGCGGCCGGTCCCCGCGAGCTGCTCCGTGACGTGGCGGCGTTCTGCCGCGAGCGGTCCCTGCCCGCCCAGGTGGGCATCGAGGAACGGATGGCCTGCGGGCTCGGACTGTGCCTGACCTGCGCGGTCCCCTACCAGCGGGTGGACGGGAAGGGGTTCGACAACGTCCGGGCCTGCGTGGAGGGACCGGCGATGAACCCGGCCCGGATACTGTGGGACCGGTGGATGGGCGGCGAGCCCCAGATGGTCCCCACGCCGCCGGAGGGGTTCCCCGTGGTGAGGTCGTGGCCGGGCTGAGCTCGAGGGAGGAGGCTTCCCCGTGGCCGGCGTGAGGCCCACGCTCGGCGTGGACCTGAACGGCGTCCGGCTCCCCACGCCGGCCATGGTGGCCTCGGGATGCTTCGGCACCGGGCGCGAGCTGGCCGGCCTGGTGGACCCGGGCAAGTTCGGCGGCGTGGTGAGCCAGACCGTCACCCTGAAGCCGGTCAAGGGGGTGGCCACCTCCCGGATGGCCGAGACCCCCTCGGGCCTCCTGTGGACCACCGGGCTCCAGAACCCGGGCGTGGAGGTGTTCCTGGGAAGCGTCCTCCCCGGGCTGGCCGAGGTGGGCATCCCCGTCTTCGTCTCGGTGGGGGGGACGAGCGTCGAGGAGTTCGTCCGGGTCACCGCGCTCCTCCAGGGGAAAAGGGGCATCGCGGCGGTCGAGGCCAACCTGTCCTGCCCCGACCTCGAGCGGGGGGGCCTCCCGTTCTCGTCCGAGCTGAAGCCGGCCGTGGAGGTGGTGGGGGCCATGTCCCGGCTGTCGATGCTCCCCGTGTTCGCCAAGCTGACCGCGGACACCCCGGAGCTCGTGGAGATCGCGGACGCCTGCTCCCGGGCCGGGGCCCACGGCATCACCCTGTCCGGCCCCCTGCAGGGCATGTCCATCGACACCCGCACGTTCCGCCCCCGGCTGGCCGCGGGGACCGGCTGGCTGTCCGGTCCGGCGATCCACCCCGTGGCGGTGGCCGCGGTGTTCCGCGTGGCCCGGGCCATCCCCACCGTCCCGCTGATCGGGGTCGGCGGGGTGCAGGAGGCCGAGGACGCGATCGAGCTCCTCCTGGCCGGAGCGTGGGCCGTCCAGGTGGGGACGGCGATGTTCGCCAACCCCCAGGCTCCCCTGGAGGTGGCCCAGGGGATCCTCCGGTACCTGAAGGACAAGGGGCTGGTGGCCCCCGGCGACCTCCGGGGGCGGGTCAGGGTCGGGGTCCCCGAGCGGCGGGGAGGGACCGCGGGGCCCGAGGGGGGCTGAGGCCGTGCGGACCCCCCCCGAGAACCGGCTGATCGTGGCCCTCGACGTGGACGACGCCGACCGGGCCGAGGCCCTGGCCGAGGCGCTGTCGGGCGCGGCCGGCATGGTGAAGGTCGGCCTCCAGCTGTTCGTGGCCGCGGGTCCCGACGCCGTTCGTCGCGTCCGGGAGCATGGCGCCGTGTTCCTGGACCTCAAGCTGCACGACATCCCCACCACCGTCGAGCGGGCCGCCAGGGCCGCCGGGCGGCTGGGGGTCGACCTCCTCACGGTCCACGCCCTGGGCGGGCCGGACATGGTGGCCGCGGCCGTGAGGGGTGGGGGGGAGGGGGCCGCCGAGGCCGGCCACCCGCCGCCCCGGGTGCTCGGGGTGACCGTGCTCTCCAGCCTGGGCGGGGAGTCCCTGGCCTCGCCGGCCTCCCTGGCCTTCGAGGCGGTGGCCGCCGGAGCCTCCGGGGCCGTGGTGTCGGGGGAGGACGTCGGCTCGGTCCGTGAGGCGGTGGGCCGGGACGCCGTGCTGGTCGTCCCGGGGATCCGGCCCGCGGGCCACGAGGCCAACGACCACGTGAGGGTGCTCACCCCGCGGGAGGCCGTGGAGGCCGGGGCCGACTACCTGGTGGTCGGCCGCCCGGTCACCGCCGCGCCCGACCCGGGCGCCGCCGCCCGGGCCGTCCTCGCCCAGCTGAGGTGAGGCTTAGACCTCCAGCAAAGGTTGAGAGGGCCCCGCGAAACCGCAGGTTGCGGCGGCCCCCCGGATTGCCGCGCCGCGAAGGGCCCGTATAGAATCGCCCGGTTCCAACCGTGCCGAGCGAAGGAGGCGTCATGCCCCTACCGACCCTGAGCGAGGATGAGCGAAGGAGGGCCCTGGCCAAGGCGGCCGAGGCACGCAAGAAGCGGGCCGAGATCAAGGCTCAGCTGAAGGCGGGCAAGACCTCCCTGCGCGATCTGCTGAACCGTCAAGGCGACGACATCGTGGGCAAGATGAAGGTGTCCAACGTCCTCGAGTCGCTGCCCGGGGTCGGGAAGGTCAGGGCCGGCAAGATCATGGAGCGGCTCGAGATCTCCGCCAGCCGTCGGATCCGCGGCCTGGGGGCCAAGCAGCGGGCCGCCCTGCTGGAGGAGTTCTCCGGGAAGTAGCCGGACGGACACGCAGGCCTCCAGGCTCGGCAGGCTCTACGTCATCTCCGGCCCCTCCGGGGTCGGCAAGGGGAGCGTGGTCCGGCTCCTGCTGTCCCGAGACCCCCGGCTCGTCTTCTCGGTCTCCGCTACCACCAGGCCGCCCCGCCCCGGGGAGGAGGGTGGCCGCGACTACGTCTTCCTTTCGGAGGAGGAGTTCCTCCGGCTGGTCGGCCGGGGAGCGTTCCTGGAGCACGCCGAGGTCTTCGGCAACCGGTACGGGACGCTGGCCGGCCCCGTGGACGAGGCCCGGCGGTCCGGGCGCGACGTCGTCCTGGACGTCGACGTGCAGGGGGCGCGGGCCGTCCGCGAGCGGGCTCCCGACGCCGTGCTCGTGTTCCTGGTCCCCCCCTCGCTGGAGGAGCTGGCCCGCCGCCTGCGGGTCCGGGCCACCGAGGACCGGGCGGAGGTGGCCCGCCGCCTGGCCCGGGCCGAGGCCGAGATGGCCGAGGCATCCCGGTTCGACCACGTCGTGGTGAACGACGACCTCTTCCGGGCCGCGGACGAGATC
>JACQTL010000051.1 GCA_016210805.1 Actinomycetota bacterium
CCGTCGAGCTGCTCCTGACGGAGCGGCTCGGCCACGGGCTGTCCGTCTCCCGGGACCCCGCCGTGACCGACCTCGTGATCGAACGCGGCGTCGCGCTGGAGATGTGCCCGACCTCGAACTGGCTCACCCACGGGGTGGCCGCGGTGGCGGAGCACCCGGTCCGGGAGCTGCTCCGGCAGGGGGCCAGGGCCACCCTGAACACCGACGACCCGTCCCTGTTCGGGATCGACCTCACCCACGAGTACGAGGCGGCCAGGGACGAGATCGGCTTCGCCGACGACGACTTCCGGGCCGCCGTCCGCAACTCCCTGGAGGCGAGCTTCCTACCGCCCGACGTGAAGGAGGACGTCCGGACCCGCCACTTCGCCTGGGCCGGCTGACCGGCGCCCGTACCTCACCCCTCGTCCGTGCCGGGGCCGACCGGGCCGGGACTCAGGCGATGCTGCGGTAGCGGCGCACGGAGAGCGGCACGAAGACGAGCAGGATCCCCCCGATCCAGGCCATGGCCTCCAGGACGTGTCCGGCCGTCGGACCGCCCAGGGTCAGGGCCCGGAGCGCGTTCACCGTCGCCGTCACGGGCTGGTTGTTCGCGAAGGCCTGGAGCCATCCCGGCATCGACTCCACCGGGACGAAGGCGCTCGAGGCGAACGTGAACGGGAAGATCCACAGGAAGCCGGCGGCCTGCGTGCTCTCCACGTCGCGGATCGACAGGCCGATCCACGCGCTGATCCACGAGAACGCCGTCCCGAACCCCACGGCCAGCAGGACCCCGGTCACGGCCGGCACGATCCCCGCGTGGAACCGGAACCCCACCAGGTACCCCACGCCGAGCATCAGGAGGACGACGAAGAGGTTCCGCACGCTGTCGCTGATCGTCCGGCCGGCCAGCACGGCCGAGCGCGACATCGGGAGCGACCGGAACCGGTCGATCAGCCCCTTGGACAGGTCCTCGGCCAGCCCGATCCCGGTCTGGGTGGACCCGAACGCCGCCGTCTGCACGAAGATTCCGGGCATCAGGAAGTCCACGTAGTTGACCCCGGGGACCTGGATCGCGCCGCCGAACACGTATCGGAACAGGAGGACGAACATCACCGGCTGGATCGTCGAGAACACCAGCAGGGTGGGGATCCTCACGTAGCGGATCAGGTTCCGCCGGGTGAGGGCCATCGCGTCGGCCACCACCCACCGGAGACCCTCCCGCCGGGTGCTGACCGTCGCCGTCGCGGTGCGCACGCTCATCGCTCCCTCCTCCCCCGCCTGCCCCGTTTGCCGTTGGCCACGGCCTCCTCCAGGGCGACCTCGGCCTCGTGCCCGGTGAGGGCCAGGAAGACGTCGTCGAGGGTCGGCCGGCGGAGGGCCAGGTCCTCGACGTGGATGCCCGCGGAGTCGAGCTCCCGGACCGCGCGGATGATCGCGGTCGAGCCCCTCTCTCCCACCGGCACCGACACCTTGCCCGTCTCCTTGTCCATGTTGGGGGCCCCGAGCTCCAGGGCCACGGCGACGGCGCAGGCATCGGCGAACCGGTCGCGGTCGGGGACCCTGAACTCCAGGACCTCCCCCCCGACCCGGCCCTTGAGCTGGTCGGCCGTGCCCTCGGCGATGATCTTCCCGACGTCGATCACCGCGATCCGGTCGCAGAGCACGTCGGCCTCGTCGAGGTACTGCGTGCTGAGCAGGAGCGTGGTCCCGCCCCTGACCAGCTCGCGGATCAGCTCCCACAGGCCCAGCCGGCTCCGGGGGTCCAGGCCGGTGGTGGGCTCGTCCAGGAACAGGACGTCCGGGCGGCCGACCAGGCTGGCCCCCAGGTCGAGGCGCCGCCGCATCCCTCCCGAGTAGGTCTTCACGATGCGGTCGGCCGCCTGGGCCAGCCCGAACCGCTCCAGGACCTCCTCGGCCCTCCGCCGGGCCTCCGCCCGGTCGAGGTGGTAGAGCCGCCCGACCAGATCCAGGTTCTCCCGGCCGGTCAGGGTCTCGTCCACGGCGGCGTACTGCCCGGCCAGGCCGATCGAGGCCCTGAGCCGGTCGGCGTCCCTGACCACGTCGTGGCCCATGACTTCCGCCCGACCGCCGTCGGGGCGAAGGAGCGTGGTGAGGATCCGGACGGTGGTCGTCGTCCCGGCCCCGTTCGGCCCGAGCAGGCCGAACACGGAGCCCGGGGCCACGGACAGGTCCACCCCGTCCACCGCCCGAACCCTCCCGAAGGCCTTCTTCAGGCCCTCCGTGACGATCGCAGGTCTCTCGGACACCCTGATGCCCCGCTTTCCTATGGGATTACGCGATTACAATGATGCGGAGGAATAACGCACGCGCCCCGCCCGGTTGTTCCCGCCGCAACCGGATCGTAGCAAGGAGATGCGACGATGGAGGATCTGAAGACCCGGGCCCTGCCGATGCTACCCCTCGCCACCGGGGTCGTCCTGCCGGGCATGGTGGTCACCCTCACGCTGGAGAGCGAGGAGTCCAGGCGGGCCGTCCGCGCCGCCAGGGAGGCCGACGGCACCCTGCTGCTCGTTCCGCGGGTCGGCGATAGCTACTCCCTGATCGGCACCATCGCCAAGGTCGAGGACGTCGGACGCCTGGGCTCGGGGGTGGAGGCCCTGGTCATCCGGGGACTCCACCGGGCCAGGATCGGGACGGGGGTCCCCGGCACCGGCGAGGCCGTCTGGGTCCAGGTGGAGCCCGTCCCCGACCCGGACCCCGCCTCCGCCCGGGCCCACGAGCTCGCCCGGGAGTACCGCGCGGTCGTCGAGAGCATCGTGGAGGCCCGCGGCGTCCCCGAGGTCGCCGAGCTCCTCCGGGGCATCTCCGAGCCCGGGGCCGTGGCCGACACGTCCGGCTACTCCCCCGACCTGTCCTTCGAGCAGAAGGTGAAGGTCCTGGAGGCC
>JACQTL010000052.1 GCA_016210805.1 Actinomycetota bacterium
CCCCAGCACCGCGGCCGCCGCCATCCCCCCTCCCAGCCCCTTGCCGATCGTCATGAGGTCCGGCACCACCCCCGAGTGGTCCACGGCCCACATCCGGCCGGTCCGCCCCATCCCCGACTGGATCTCGTCCACGATCATGACCGCTCCCAGGCGGTCGCAGAAGTCCCGCAGTCGCGGGAGGAAGTCGTCGGGCGGGACGAGGACGCCGCCGTTGCCCTGGATCGGCTCGAGGATCACGGCGCCGACCGGGGACCTGCCGGCCACCTCCTCGAGGGCCATCACCGTCCGCTCGGTGGCGGCCACCCCGTCGCGGAGGGGGTAGGGGTACGGGACCACGTGGCCGGAGGCCGGGATCCCGAGCGCCTCGCGGTACCGGGCCCGCCCGGCCAGCCCGACGACGCCCGCGGACCGGCCGAAGTAGCTCCCCGTGAACGTCACGACGTCGCCGCCCCGGACCGTCCGGGCCACGGCCAGGGCGATCTCGTTGGCCATGGCGCCCGTCACGGCCGGGAGGACCCGCGTGAGCTCCGGCGGCGCGATCCCGGCCACCGCCTCCAGGAACTCCGCCCTGACCGGCGAGGGATGGGCGGACGGCGCGTGCATCAGCTCGCCGGCCTGCCGGCGGACGGCCTCGACCACGGCGGGGTGCTGGTAGCCCGTGGCCGCCACCGCGTAGCCGGCGTAGAGGTCCAGGTACCGGCGCCCGTCGGCGTCCTCCACGTGGCTCCCCGAGGCCCGGGCCCACACGAGCGGACGCTCCTCCACGAAGGTCCGGAGCCCGGCGCCCTCCACGGCCCGGATCCGGTCCACGACCTCGTCCGAGGCGGCGGTGGGAGCCGTCGCCTCCCGGGGGGAGCGGGTCACGGCAGCACCCGGCCCCGGTCCACGACCACCTCCCCGTCGAACTCGATCACGGCGTCCAGGATCAGGCCGTCCAGGTGCACGTCGCTCACCACGTTGCCCCCGTACTCTCCGGCGGAGTCGCCCATGGCCACGTGGGCGGTCCCCAGCCTCTTCTTGCTCTCCGTGATGTCCGGTGTGATCCGGGCGGAGGGGTTCAGCCCGATCCCGATCTCGCCGATGTTCCGGGCCCCGGCCACCCCCTCGACGTGCGCCTCGAGGGCCCTGGCCTCCCCGCCGCCCCGGATGTCCACGACCTCGCCGTCGCGGACGATCCACGTGATCGGCTCGCTGAGCGCGCCGATGTCGGTGAGCACCCGCTCCACGACGACCACGCCCTCCGCCGTGCCCTCGACGGGGGGGAGGGACACCTCGCCGCCGGGGTAGGCGGACACCTCGCCGGGGTTCCGGCAGATCCCGGTGAGCCAGCCCCTGGGCTGGCGGCCCTCGGTGACCATGGTGAGGTCCGTGCCGGCGGGGGAGGTGACCCGGACGGTCCGGGCGGTCGCCCACCGGTCCCGGAGGCGCTCGGCCTGGCGGCGGATCTCCTCGAAGTCGGCCCGCATCGCGCCCCGGGTCCAGGCGTCCTCGGCGCTGGGGGCGTTGAACGCGCCGCGCACGCCCTTCCTCTGGGCCGCCCCCTTGGCCTCGGTGTGGTACATGGACGTGCTCGCGCAGGCCAGGACGACGTCCGCCTCCAGCATCGCCGCTGCCACGGGACCCGGGGGCTCCTCGCCGCTCCGTGAGCGGGGAGGGGACACGGAGATGACCGGGTCGGCCCCCAGGGCGAGGGCCTGTCCGGCCAGGGCCCGGGGGATCGACGGGGCCGTCCGGGTGTCGGCCACGATCAGGAACGTCTCGCCGGGCTTGATACCGAGGTAGGAGGCGACCACCCTGTGCGCGATGGCAGCGAGCTCGATCGAACCGTCCACCCGCCCTCCCACTCGAACCGGAGCAAGCTAACTTGATATCCTATCAAATCATGAGGGGGCGCTGATGGGTCCGGCCGGGGAAGGGCCTTCGGGCGACACCCCTCCCCGCCTGGATCGGCGGGCCCTCCAGCCGGGAGGCTCGATGGCCGCGGCGGCCCTCCGCGCGGGCAGGCGCACGATCGGGAGGAGCTTCCGCCTCCACCGGCCCCGGGGGGCCTTCTGCGCCAGGGGGACCTGCCACGACTGCCCGGTCGCGCTGTCCGGCGACGGCCACGCCCTGGCCTGCATGACCGAGGCCTCCCCCGGCGTCTCGGCCCGGACCGTGGGGGTCCCCCACTCCCGCCTAGACCTGCTCCGGTTCCCGGGGCGGATCGCCGAGGCCTGGCCGCCGTGGTTCTCGGAGCGGCGGTTCCTGCGGCCCCGGAGCCTCCGCCAGAGCTACCTGCGGGTCCTCCGGGGGCTCTCCGGCGCCCACGGCCTGCCCGGGTCGCCCGCCCCGGCCACGGGCCGCGCCGCCGAGGAGGAGGTGGACGCGCTGGTCGTGGGGGCCGGCCCGGCCGGGCTCACCGCCGCGGCGGCCCTGGCCGAGTCGGGGCGGACCGTGCTGGTCCTCGAGGCGGAGAGGGCCGGGGGGAGCGCCCGGTACCTCCCGTGGCTGGCCGAGGACTTGGTGGAGATGATCGGCCGGGCGGAGAGCGCTTCGGTGCGGTTCGCGGAGGGCGTGACCTGTCTCGGGCTGTACGAGGAGGAGGCGATCGCCGGAGCCGCCGGGCCCGGCGGTCCGCTGTCGGTGAGGTTCGACCTGCTCGTGGTGGCCACCGGAGCCCACGACCGTCCACTGCCCGTGAGGGGCAACGACCTCCCGGGCGTGATCGGGGTCCGGGGCTTCGAGCGCCTGGCCGCCGACGGAGCCTTCGGGGGCCGCCTCCGGGTGGGCGCCGATGCGCCTCTCGCCGAAGCCGCCCGGATCGGCCGGGCCGCCGGGGCCGCCGGCCTGCCGCTCGCCTTCCTGGCCGGCCCGGCGGAGCTTCCTCCCGGGGCCGAGCCGCGGTTCCCCCACACCGCCCTGCTCGCCATCGGGGGCCGCCGGGGGGTGAGGGGGGTCAGGCTGAACGTCGGGCGGACCCCCCCGTGCGAGGTGCTGGTCCTGGGGTTCTCCCAGCCGAGCGTGGAGCTCCAGCTGCAGGCCGGAGCCCCGGCGGTCCTGGCCGGGCGGCCCGCCGTCCTGGTGGCCGGTCCCCGGGGCCGGGTCCCGTTCATCGCGGTGGGCGAGGCCGGCGGGGCGGCGGACCCCGGTGCGGCGGCGGTCCATGCGGAGGAGGCCGTCCGGCGCCTCTTGGCCGGGGAGCCCCCGGGGCCCGCCGCTTCGCCGCCGGACCTGCCCAACGCTGGGTTCAGGGACCCCGCCGCGTTCGCGTGCCCCTGCGAGGACGTCAGGGTCCGGGATCTGACCCTCGCGGTGGCCGAGGGGTTCGGCCATGTCGAGCTGGTCAAGCGCCGGACCGGGGCCACCACCGGGCCGTGCCAGGGGAAGCGCTGCCTGGCCGAGGTCACCGCGGTGCTCCGCGA
>JACQTL010000053.1 GCA_016210805.1 Actinomycetota bacterium
CGAAGTTCGTGACGACGGTGGGCGCTTCCGATACGAGCGAACCTGGTGAGGGTGACCGACCGGCTCTGCGTGCCTGCTTAGCCTCCGCTGGGCGTCGCGAGGGGAGGTGACCACGCTGCGCTTCTCGTTCACGGATGAGCCGCGGGACGAGACATATCGAGATCTGATCGCGTGGGCGGGGGCGAGATGCTCGCAGGGGCTGGTGGTCGTTCGCGACCGGATCGAACTGGACCGGAGAGCGACCGAGCTCCTCGACGCCTTGAAGCCTCTGCTGATCAGCGAACGCCGAGAGTCCTCCTGGCCCGGGACGGTCCTCCTGGAAGGCACTGCGAGGGTCTTCTTGTTCAAGTTGTCCTCGGACGCCGTCATGAAGCTGGCATCGGCAGCCGGCGGCCTGTTCGAGTGGGAGCAGCCCGGGCTTCCAGAGGATCTGATCCTGCTCCGTGGCGACAGCCGTCCGTTCCTCGTCACGATTTCGCATGAGCGCGACGGCTACCTCGACCTTCACCCATCCGAGGCGACGGACCTCACTGAGCAAGCGCCCGGCGTGGCCCTGATCCTGAGCCTGGAAGTGTCCTGAGCCCCATCCGTGTGCTGCCGGCTGGGCAGCGGATGGGTGACTGATCTGGCGACGGTCTCGACCCCGGGCGCGCCGTTCTTCTGGCGGTCGTTCCGAAGCCGGGGAGGCTTTGCTAGACTCGCCCGGCCCCCTCCGTCCGACCTGGGCAAAGGTGCCATGATCAAGGTCGATCACGTAACCAAGGTCTACAAGAGCTCTGTCGTCGCCCTGGACGACGTCGAGGTCGAGATCAACAAGGGCGAGTTCGTCTTCCTTGTGGGGCCCTCGGGCTCCGGGAAGTCGACCTTCATCCGCCTCCTCCTCAAGGAGGAGGAGCCCACCAGGGGCGCGATCTACGTCGCCGGCAAGAACATCGGGAACCTGAGCACCTGGAAGGTCCCCTACCTCCGCCGGAACATCGGGTGCGTGTTCCAGGACTTCAAGCTCCTGGCCGAGCGGACGGTGTTCCAGAACGTGGCCTTCGCCCTGGAGGTGATCGGGAAGGCCAAGCAGGTCATCGACCAGCGGGTCCCCGAGATCCTCGACCTGGTGGGGCTGGGCGACAAGCTCAACAACTTCCCCGACGAGCTGTCCGGGGGAGAGCAGCAGCGCGTGTCGATCGCCAGGGCGTTCGTGAACCGGCCGCTCATCCTGCTCGCCGACGAGCCCACCGGGAACCTCGACCCGTCGACGTCTGTGGACATCATGAAGCTGCTGGACCGGATCAACCGGATCGGGACCACGGTCCTCATGGCCACCCACGACAACGCCATCGTGGACGCGATGCGCCGCCGGGTCATCGAGCTCGAGGCCGGCAAGGTCATCAGGGACCAGGCCCGAGGGGTGTACGGGTATGGCACGTAGGTTCGACTACTTCCTCCGCGAGACCGTGTCCGGCCTCCGGCGGAACGGGCTGGTGACCTTCGCCGCGGTCTCCACCGTGTTCATCTCGCTGTTCCTGGGGGGCGGGGCCCTGCTCATCAACCGCCAGGCCAACCTGATGCTCGAGTTCACCACGAACAAGGTCGAGGTGGCCGTGTACCTCGAGGACGGCATCAGCCTCGACCAGCAGAACCGGATCCAGGGGATCCTGAACCGGCTCCCCGAGGTGGCCTCCGTGGACTACGAGTCCAAGGAGGAGGCCTACGGGCGGTTCAAGGTCCTGTTCGCGAACCAGCCCGACCTGGTGCTCAACGTCTCGGCCGACGCGCTGCCGGCCTCGTTCCGGGTGAAGCTGGCCGACCCCGAGAAGTTCGAGTCGGTCCGGGCCGTCCTCCAGGGCGAGCCGGGGATCGAGAAGATCAGCGACCAGCGCGAGCTGCTCCGCCAGTTCTTCGCCATCGCCAACGTGTTCAAGTTCGGGGTCGGGGCGGTGGCCATCATCATGCTCGTCTCAGCATCCGGCCTGATCGCGAACACGGTGCGGATGGCCCTGTTCGCCAGGCGCAAGGAGATCGGGATCATGAAGCTGGTGGGGGCGACGAACTGGTTCATCCGGGTCCCGTTCCTGATCGAGGGCATGGTCCAGGGCCTGATCGGGGCCGGGGCGGCCGTGGTGGGCCTGTTCGTGATCAAGCTGGGCTTCGTGGACCCCCTCCGCAACCAGATCGGGTTCGTCCCCATCCTCCGCAACGCCGACATGATGTTCGCCGTGCCGATCCTGCTCGGCGTGGGCGTGCTCGTCGCCGGGGTGGCCAGCCTGATCGCGATGAGAAGGTTCCTGGACGTGTGACCCGGCGGCGGAGGATCCTCGCCCTCCGGAGTGAACCGAGTGACGGTTGTTGTTCCAGTGCACCGTGTGACGTAGCATCTAGGACCCAGTGAGACGGCCCCTGCTCGCATCGACGCTGGTCCTCGCCCTCCTGGCCGGTCTGGTCGGGTCGGTGCCGGCGTCCGCGCACGACTATCACCAGCGGCTGGAGGAGATCGCCGACCGGATCGCGCACAAGAAGGCGCTGATCAAGGACGCGAACGCGGACCGCCGGACCCTCCTCGAGCTGATCGCCGACTCCGACCGCCGCCGGCACGACCTCGAGGGCAAGCTGGCCGAGATCGGCGCCCTGCTCGAGATCCGGGAGTCGGAGCTCCGCGACGTCCAGCGGGAGCTGGAGCGCAGGGAGGCCCGCCTGATCGAGCTGGAGGGCCAGATCCGGCTCACCACCGAGCGCCTCGAGTCCCAGATCGAGACCCTCGACCGGCGGGCGGCCCTGGCCTACCAGTACGGCCCCGGCGGCTACCTGGGGCTGATCCTCGGCGCGGAGAGCATGGGCGACCTGATCAGCCGCGACGAGTTCATCGGGTACGCCCTGGTCTCGGACTCCTCGGCCGTCGACGACATCCGGCAGACCCGCGAGGAGATCCGGGTCAAGCGCGAGATGGCCGAGATCCAGCGGGCCGAGGTGGAGGAGTCGCGCGACCTCGTCCAGGCCCAGGTGGACCGGATCGCGGGCATCAAGCTCGAGCAGGAGTCGCTGCTCAGCCAGGTGGAGCAGGAGATCGCCGTCCGGGAGAGCGCCCTCGACGAGGTCGAGGCCACCAAGTACCGCGCCAAGCAGGCCATCAAGGAGCTCGAGGCCCAGTCGGCCAAGATCGAGGAGCTCCTCAGGAAGCAGGGGTCCCAGGGCCCGGGGCACTACGGGGGCGAGCTCTACTGGCCCACGGCCGGGGGGATCGGATCGGGCTTCGGCCTCCGGTACCACCCGATCCTGCACTACTACCGCATGCACTACGGGGTGGACATCGGCGGAGCCTGCAGCCAGCCGATCTGGGCCGCCGAGGACGGCGTGGTCATCTCGGCCGGTTACAACGGCGGCTACGGCTACGCCACGGTGATCGACCACGGGGGCGGGCTGGCCACCCTCTACGCGCACCAGTCCTCGATCCAGGTCGGCGTGGGCCAGCACGTGAACCGGGCCCAGCAGATCGGCCTGGTTGGCTCGACGGGCCTGTCCACGGCCTGCCACCTCCACTTCGAGGTCCGCGTCAACGGCGTCCCCGTCGACCCGGTTCCCTACCTCACCTAGGCGCCCGTGAAGCGCACCCCCGGCGCCGCGGCCGGCGTCCTCATCGCCCTCGCCCTGGCGGCGGCATCCTTCGCCGCGGGCATCCGGTTCGCCGGTGGGTCGGTGGACGGCTCCTTCCGCTCGGTGCTCAGCACGGCCGACCGGCTGGAGCAAGAGGCCGCCGGGGGCCCGTCCCGCGAGGACCTGGCCCGGGCGGCGATCGAGGGGATGCTCGAGGCCCTGGACGACCCCTACGCGCGCCTCGTGGACGCCGAAGACAGGCGCGCGGTGGACGACCTGGTCGACGGGACCATGGTCGGGATCGGGGTGTGGCTCCAGGGGTCGGTGGACGGCCTGCGGGTCACGGGCACCGTGCCGGACACGCCGGCCGAGCGCTCCGGGATCCGGTCCGGCGACCTGATCGTGGCCGTCGACGGGCGGGACGTGACCCGCCTGTCGGCCGATCAGGCCGGGGAGCTGTTCACGGGGGACCCGGGCACCACCCTGCGGCTGACCGTCCTCCGGCGGGGCGAGCCCGTAGAGGTCGAGGTGGAGAGGGCCGAGATCGCCGTCCAGGACGTCCGCTCCCGGATGCTCGACGGGGACGTGGGGTACGTGCAGCTCCTCCAGTTCGGAAGGGGGGCAGCCGACCAGCTCCGCGAGGCCGTGTCCGAGCTGCTCCGGGACGGCGCCGTGGCCGTGGTCCTCGACCTCCGGCACAACACGGGGGGCCTGGCCGACGAGGCCTACCGGACCGCCGGGTTGTT
Source organism: Actinomycetota bacterium (assembly GCA_016210805.1). GTDB lineage: Bacteria > Actinomycetota > UBA4738 > UBA4738 > JACQTL01. The sequence goes on from JACQTL010000053.1 coordinate 4,329, forward strand.
CCTGGACGGCGGGGTGGTGGCCACGATCCGCGAGCCCGGGGAGCCCGAGCGCTCGGTGTTCGCACGGGGGGAGCCCCTCCCGGGGTTCCCCCTGGCCGTGCTGGTGGACGGGGGGACGGCCAGCGCCTCGGAGATCCTGGCCGGGGCCCTCCAGGACCGCGAGCGCGCCGTGGTGGTCGGGGTCCGGACGTACGGGAAGGGCTCCGTGCTGGCCTTCGAGGAGATCCCCGGCACCGGCGAGACGATCCAGTACACGTCGGCCCACTTCCTGACCCCGGACGGCCACGAGGTGGAGGGCGTCGGCATCACGCCCGACCTGGAGGTGCTGCCCGGCGAGTCGGGCGACCCGCAGCTCGACCGGGCCGTCGAGGAGCTCCTGGCGCGGGCGGCGCAGGTCGCCCGGTGACCAGGGCGCCGACGTCGGGGGACCGGACCGTCGCCACGAACCGCCGGGCCCGCCACGACTA
>JACQTL010000059.1 GCA_016210805.1 Actinomycetota bacterium
ACCGCCGGGAGGAGGCCAGGGGCCAGGCCCGCCGGGTGCTGGAGGCCATCCGGGGCTCCGGCGCGCTCCGGGCCTCCGAGGACCCGCTCTCGGAGGACGTCCTCCGCCGGGCCTACCAGGTGCTGGAGCAGGCCTTCGACCCGGAGTGGGGTGGGTTCGGCCGGGCCCCGAAGTTCCCCCAGCCCATGACGGTGGAGTTCCTCCTCAGGTGCCACGCGCGGGGCTACCCGGGAGCCCTGGACATGGTCCGCCTGACGCTCGACCGGATGGCCGGGGGCGGCGTCTACGACCAGGTCGGCGGGGGCTTCCACCGGTACGCCGTGGACGGCCGGTGGCACGTGCCCCACTTCGAGAAGATGCTCTACGACAACGCGCAGCTCGCCCGGCTGTACGCGCGGGCCTGGCTGCTGACCGGAGAGCCCCGGTACCGGCGGGTGGCCGAGGAGACCCTCGACTACCTCCTCCGCGAGATGCGCCACCCGGGAGGTGGGTTCTTCTCCTCCCAGGACGCCGACTCCGAGGGGGTCGAGGGGAGGTTCTTCGTCTGGTCCCACGACGAGCTGGTCGAGGTGGGCGGGGAGGCGGTGGCGGCGTACTTCGGCGCCGTGCCCGGGGGGAACTGGGAGGGCACGAACGTCCTGTGGACCCCCCTCCCGCTGGAGCTGGTCGCCGCCGAGACGGGCGTGGAGGAGGACGACCTCCGCGGGAGGGTGGAAGAGGCCAGGGCCGAGCTGCTCGCCCGGCGCGAGCGGCGGGTCAGGCCGGGCACCGACGACAAGGTCCTGGCGGCGTGGAACGGCCTGGCCATCTCCGCCTTCGCCGAGGCGGGCCGGGCCTTCGGGGAGGCCCGCTACGTCGAGGCGGCCGTCGACGCGGCCGGGTTCGTCCTCTCGGAGCTCCGCGACGAGCGCGGGCTCCTGCGGAGCTGGCGGGAGGGGAAGGCCGGAGGCCCCGGGTTCCTGGACGACCACGCGATCATGGCCGAGGCCTGCCTGACCCTGTACGAGACCACGTTCGACCTGAGGTGGTTCAGGGAGGCCGGGGCCCTGGCCGAGCAGGTCGTGGAGCGGTTCCACGACGACGCGGCCGGCGGCTTCTACCAGACCGCGGCCGACGCCGAGGCCCTGATCACGAGGCCCAAGGAGCTCTTCGACAACGCCGTCCCGTCCGGGAACTCGGTGGCCGCCGAGGTCCTCCAGCGCCTGGCCCTGTTCACGGGGGACCCGGACACCGAGCGGTTCGGCGTCTCGGCCCTCCGGCTGGTCCGCGACCTCCTGGTCCGCGCGCCGAGCGGCCTGGGCCACGCCCTGTCTGCCCTCGACCTGTACCTCTCTCCGGTCCGCGAGGTGGCCATCGTGGGCGACCCCTCCGCCGACGACACCCGCCGGCTGGTCGGCGAGGTCTGGGAGCGCTACCTGCCGAACCGGGTGCTGGCCGTGGGGGCGCCCGGGGACGACGAGGCCGCCGCGACCGTGCCCCTCCTTGCCGGCCGCCCGTCCGTCGACGGCCGGGCCACCGCCTACGTCTGCGAGCGGTTCGTCTGCCGGCAGCCGGTGACCGAGCCGGAGGCCCTGGCCGCCCAGCTCACCGGGGGCGGCTAGACTGGGCGGTTCCCGACCCACCAGGAGGTCCCCCATGACCCTGAACGCCACCTTCGTGACGTCCGCGGGCACGTTCCGGGCCCGGCTGATGCCCGAGCACGCCCCCGTCACCGTGCGCAACTTCGTCGACCTGGCCACCGGGGCCCGGGAGTGGACGGACCCCCGGGACGGCCGGCCCAGGACCGAGCCCCTGTACGAGGGGACCGTGTTCCACCGGGTGATCCCCGACTTCATGATCCAGGGCGGCGATCCGGAGGGGACCGGCCGGGGCGGCCCCGGCTACCGGTTCGAGGACGAGGTCGGGCCGGGGACCCCCCGCCTCGACCGTCCGGGCCTCCTGGCCATGGCCAACGCCGGCCCGGGCACCAACGGTTCGCAGTTCTTCGTGACCGTCGCCGCCACCCCGTGGCTGAGCGACAAGCACACCGTGTTCGGGGAGGTCACCGAGGGCCTCGAGGTCGTCACCGCGATCTCGACGGTTCCCACCGACCACGCCGACCGGCCCCGGGAGCCGGTCGTGCTCCAGCGGGTGGAGGTCGTGGACTCGGAGGGCGCCGGGGGCTGAGCACCGCGGCCGGGCTCCGGGAACGGACCGCCGGCCCCGCCGCGTCGAAGGGGCCATGAAGACCACAGCGCGTCTCGCCATGCCGCTCGTCGCCCTCGCGCTCGCCGCCTCGGCCTGCGGGGGGCTGGGACGGGGGGACGGAGGCGGCGGAGGCGGCGGAAGGGGCGGGAC
>JACQTL010000060.1 GCA_016210805.1 Actinomycetota bacterium
CCCCTGGAGACCCCTCCCCCTCCACCGCCGGAGGAGCCCTCGACCACCGAGCCCGCCGAGGTCCCGCCCGGCCCATCCGAGGAGGGACCCGGTGAGGGCGAGTTCGTCCCGGTGGTCCCCACCGGGGAGCCCGACGGATCGGTCGGGTTCCGCCCGGCGGGCCAGGGCTGGGCCGCCCGGCCCCGGCGGAGCCGCGTGCGGATCGCGGCCTGGATCCTCGTGCCCCTCCTCCTCTTGGTCGGGGCCTGGTTCGGTCTCCAGGCGTACCTGGACCGGCAGTGGTACGTGGGGGTGGCCGACGGGAACGTGGCCATCTACCAAGGGATCCCCGCGGAGGTGCTCGGCTACGAGCTCCACGAGCTCGTGGAGCGCACCGACCTCCCGGCCGGCCTGGCCGCCCAGCTCACCCCGTGGAGCGAGATCGAGAGCGGGATCACCGCGAACGGCGAGCAGGAGGCCAGGGACATCGTGGCCCGGATCCGGGAGGACCTCGAGCGCCAGTCCGGCGGAGAGGCGCCTTGAGCGAGGCCGCCGCCCCCCGGGGGCGCCCCCGCGTCCAGCTCGCCCTGACGGTTCTCGCCCTGGTCCTGGCTTCGGGGGCCTACGCGCTCGTTTCCCTGGGCCGGACCGGCGGGATCACGCCCGACGTCCCACTCGTGGCCGGCCTGCTCCTCGCGGGCTACCTCTCTGGCCACCTGCTCGTCCGCCGCCTGGCCCCCACGGCCGACCCCGTGTTCTTCCCGGTCGCGTCGCTCCTCACCGGGCTGGGGTTCGCCATGATCTACCGGCTGGGCCCGGACCTGCGGACCGCGCCGCAGAACATCGCCCTCCCCCAGGGGATCTGGATGACCGTCGCCCTGGTCGCCTTCGGGCTGACCCTGTGGCTGGTCAAGGACCACCGCCAGCTGGACGCGTTCACCTACACGATCGGGCTGGTCGGCATCGCCCTCCTGCTCCTCCCCCTCGTGCCGGGGCTCGGCCGGACGGTGAACGGAGCCCAGCTGTGGGTCGAGATCGGGCCCCTCCGCTTCCAGCCCTCCGAGCTGGGGAAGGTGGCCGTGGTCGTGTTCCTGGCCAGCTACCTGAACGCGAAGAAGGAGATCCTCCAGCTGGCCCCGGGACGGCTGGGGCCGTTCCAGCTCCCCCAGGCCCGCCACCTCGGCCCCGTCCTGGTGGCCTGGGGGGTCTCCCTGGTCATCCTGTTCGTCCAGAAGGACATCGGGGCCTCGCTCCTGTACTTCGGGATCTTCGTCCTGATGCTGTGGCTGGCCACGGCCCGGGGGGCGTACCTGTCCCTGGGGATCGTGCTGTTCGCGATCGGCGCCGTGATCGGGGCCTCGCAGTTCGGCCACGTCGAGTCGCGCATCGACATCCGGCTCCACGCCCTGGACCCGCAGATCGTGCAGGACGAGGGGTACCAGCTGGCCCAGGCCCAGTTCGCCATGGCCACCGGGGGGATCGCCGGCTCCGGCCTGGGCCAGGGCCTGCCCACGTACATCCCGTTCGCGTACACGGACTTCATGTTCGCGGCTCTCGGGGAGGAGCTCGGGCTCTTCGGCTCGGTGGGGGTCCTGCTGCTCTTCGTCGTCCTGATCGGGCGGGGGTTCCGGGCCGCGCTCGACCAGTCCGAGGGGTTCGGAAAGCTCCTGGCCGCCGGCCTGGCCACCGTGCTCGGCGTGCAGGCCTTCATCATCATCGGGGGGGTCACCCGGCTGATCCCCCTCACCGGGATCACCCTGCCCTTCGTCTCGTACGGGGGATCGAGCCTGGTGGCCAACTACGTGATCCTGGCCCTCCTGATCAGGACCTCGGCCGGCCCCGCGCCGTCGCTCCGCGCCAGGGAGGGAGTCGGTGGATAGGCAGATCCGCCGCATGGCGGTGGCCCTGCTCGGCCTGTTCCTCCTGCTCCTGGCCCAGGTGAACTACATCCAGGTCTTCGCCGCCGACGAGCTGGCCAACAACCCCGCCAACCGCCGGCTGATCATCCAGGAGTACGAGGTCGACCGGGGCGACATCCTGGCCAGGGACGCCCGGACGGTGCTGGCCCGGAGCGTGACCTCCAGAGGGGAGCTGAGGTTCCTCCGCCGCTACCCCGACCCCCACCTGTACGCCGGGATCACCGGCTACTACTCGGTGGTCTTCGGGCGGAGCGAGCTGGAGCAGAGCTACAACGACTACCTCTCGGGGCGGGCTCCGGCGCTGTTCCCCACGAACCTGGTGGACGAGCTCCTGGGCCGGCCCAAGCGGGGGGCCACGGTGATCACCACGATCGACCCCCGGCTCCAGGAGGTGGCTCGCGACGCGCTGGGGGACCGGCCCGGCGCCGTGGCCGCCGTCGACCCCGCGACCGGAGAGGTCCTGGTCCTGGTCTCGGTGCCGTCGTTCAACCCGAACCCCCTCTCCTCGCACGATCCGGCCACGGCCCGCGACGCCTGGCGGGCCCTCCAGGACGCTCCCGGCCAGCCCCTCCTCGCCAACGCGAACGACCTGTTCTACCCGCCGGGTTCGACGTTCAAGATCCTCACCGCGGCGGCCGCCCTGGAGAACGGGCTGGGGCCGGACAGCGAGTGGGACAACCCCCCGGAGCTGGACCTCCCCCAGACCGAGTCCACGATCACCAACGCCGGCGGGGGGACCTGCCCGGGGGGCGGCGAGCGGGTCACCCTGGCCCGGGCGTTCCAGTACTCGTGCAACGTGATCTTCGGCGAGATCGGGCTGGAGCTCGGGGGCGAGCGCCTGGCCGAGCAGAGCGAGGCCTTCGGGTTCGAGCAGGACGTCCCGTTCGACATCCCGTTCCGGGAGGGTCAGTTCTCCACGCTGGACTCCTTCGAGAACGACCAGCCCGCCGTGGCCCGCTCGGCGATCGGGCTCCAGGACGTGAGGGCCAACCCCCTCCACATGGCCCTGGTCGGGGCGGCCATCGCCAACGACGGCGTGCTGATGCGCCCCCAGCTGGTCCGCGAGGTCCGGGGGCCCCAGGGGCTCGTGATCGACGAGATGGATCCCGAGGAGTGGGGACGGCCGATCTCGTCCGAGACCGCATCGATCCTCACCGAGCTGATGGAGTCCGTCGTGGAGGCGGGGACGGGGACCGCGGCCCGGATCCCCGGCATCCCCGTGGCCGGGAAGACGGGGACGGCCCGCTACTCGAACGAGGCCCCGCCCCACGTCTGGTTCGTCGCCTTCGCCCCGGCCGACCAGCCCCGGATCGCCGTCGCCGTCGTGGTGCTGAACGGGGGCGGGTTCGGGGACGAGGCCAGCGGAGGGCGGGTGGCCGCCCCCATCGCCAGGGCGGTGATCGAGGCGTACCTGGGGACGGGCGGATGACCGGCCCGAGCCCTCCGACCTCCTCCGAGCGCCGCTACCAGCGGGTAAGGTGCACGGCGTGAGCCAGCAACGACCCGTCCTGAGCGGCCGCTACGAGCTGGAGGGCAAGCTCGGCGAGGGCGGCATGGCCACCGTGTTCCGGGGGCAGGACCGGGTCCTGGGCCGGACGGTGGCCGTGAAGGTGCTGGCTCCCCGGTTCGTGAACGACCAGACCTTCGTCGAGCGGTTCCGGCGCGAGGCCCAGGCCGCCGCCCGCCTGAACCATCCCAACGTGGTCGGGGTCTACGACACCGGCTCCGACGGCAACGTCCACTACATAGTCATGGAGTACGTGGAGGGCCGCACGCTCGAGCAGGTCCTGCGGGCCGACGGGCGGCTGATGCCCGAGCGGGCCGTCGAGATCGCCGAGGCCGTGGCCGCCGCGCTCTCGTTCGCCCACCGCGAGGGCCTGGTCCACCGGGACATCAAGCCGGCCAACATAATGCTCACCCCCGCCGGCGAGGTGAAGGTCATGGACTTCGGGATCGCCCGGGCCACCAGCGGCGAGACCCTGACCCAGACGGCCACCGTCCTGGGCACCGCCTCCTACCTCTCTCCGGAGCAGGCCCAGGGCGAGCCGGTCGACG
>JACQTL010000067.1 GCA_016210805.1 Actinomycetota bacterium
ACGCTGGGGCTCCAGGTCCTCCTGAAGGAGGTCCTGGTCCGGCGAGCGCGACCGGACGTGCTCGCCCTGGCCCTCACCGACAGCACGGCGTTCCCCAGCGGCCACGTGCTGGCCGCGACGGGGCTCGCCCTGCTCCTCCCAGCGCTGGCCCGGTGCGCCCTCCCGCTCCGCGGGGCCCGGGGGCTCGCCGTGGCCGGAGGCGTCGTCTACGTGGCGGCGATGGCGGTCTCGCGCGCCTCGGGGTCCACTGGGCCACGGACACCGTGGGCGCGGTCCTCCTCGGCGCGGCCGTCACCCTCGCGGTGGCCCTGGCCCTCTCCGGGCCCGCCCGGAAGGAGCGGTGCGTGGGCGGGGGTGGAGCCACGGAGGAGGAGCTCCTGGACGAGGAGGGCAGGGAGTCCTTCCCGGCCAGCGACCCTCCCGGGAACTACTGACCGCCGCCTCCCCGCTCCCGGGTGCGAGGATGTCCGCGGTGGGGGAGTTCACCGCGCGCGCGATCGATGTCCTTCGCCGGCTCCGCGCCGGTGAGGTCGTCACCTACGGGGAGGTCGCCGAGGAGGCCGGGTTCCCCGGCGCCGGCCGGGCGGTGGGGAACATCCTGGCCTCCACCGACGGCCTGCCCTGGTGGCGGGTGGTCACGTCCACCGGGAGGCTGGTCCCCGGCCACGAGGCCCGGCAGGCCCGTCTCCTCCGAGCGGAGGGCGTCGCGGTCGAGTGGGGTCACGTCAAGGAGACGGGCAGGAAGGCTCGGGCCGCCGATCGGGAGGCCTGAGCCGTCCGGGCAGGCGGCCTTCGGATCCTCCTTCACGGGGTCGGGCATCGCGTGGAAGGATGAGTGGGAGGGGCCGGCTTCCCGCGCGGGACCGCGCCCGGGGGAGGCGCCATGCCGTTCGATCTGGGAGGCGGGCCCGTCGTGCTCGCGTTCACCCTGGTCGAGCTCATCGTCTTCATCGCGATCATCGCCGTGCTCATCGGGCTCCTGATCCCGGCGGTGCAGAAGGTGCGCGAGGCTGCCCGCCGAACGGAGGCTTCCAACGACCTCAAAGGCATCGCGTTGGACGCCGCCAACAGGACGCCGGGTTCGAGCTTTGGCGGCAAGTGGGCCCAGTTCGGCCTGGCCGCAGGTCTCGGGGTGGCCGGCGCCTCGGGCGGGTGGCTCGCCCTCCATGAGCCCCCCGCGGCGCTCGCGCCGTTCCAGGGACCGGTCCAGGCCCTCGGCCAGGTCGATACCGGGTTCGTCGAGCCCGTCGGTGGAGACGGGTTCTCACAGACCGTGAGGTCGGGGGAAGTCGACCTCAGCATCTTCCGCGACGGGCGCTTCGTCGGGATCGCCACGATCGAGATCGACCGGGTCCCGCCACTGGATGCCGGCGCGTCCCTGTCCACCTGCAGGTTCCGGTCATTCAGCATCGGCGCGTTCGAGGGGCTCCTGGACTTCGGCACCGGGGTTGGGTCGGGGACCTTCGTCCACAAGTCGGGGGCCGATGTCCTCGAGGGCCCCTGCGAGCCGACGCCGGTCGGTGTCGTCGGCGAGGGCGAGGTCGAGATCGATGTCACCGGAGGCCGGGGGAGCCTGTTCAGGTTCGCCCTCGGCCGGCCCGACCCCGACGTCCCGTTCTCGTTCGAGCTGGATCGCGGTGCCCTCGAGCGCATGACGGGGCCCCCGCCTCCGCCGGACTCGACGTTCCTCGGATGGTTCGGCCTGGCCGTGGGCGGACTCCTGACCACGGGGTCGGGGGTCCTCGGCCTGAGGGGGACCGGCCCGGTGGCGACCCGGGACGGGACCTCCCGCACGGCCACCATCGAGCCGACCCCTTCGCCGGTTGACGATGGGCTGGAGGACGAGCATGGTCCCGAGCCGGAGGACCACGCGGGCTGATGGGACGGCTCGGCTGGGTGGCCGCGGTGGTCCTGGGCTTCGTCCTGGGGGTCGTCGGAGCGACGGGGATCCTGCTCGGCTGGGGAGAGACCACACCCGCGGCCGCGCCGGCCTCGCCACTCGCCACGGCGTCTCCAGAGGGGGGAGCCTCACCGGAGGTCTCACCGTCCCCCGAGCCATCGCCCTCCCCTGAGCCATCTCCGTCACCGACGGGGCCCGCCCTCCCGCTGGCCGGATCGGTGAGGGATCCGGACGGCGACCTTTACGAGTGCTCGAGCCCCGGAAACGTCGCCACCGGATCTCCCTCCGTCGACATCACCGGGGTCGAGGTGAGGGATGCGGAGAACCCCGCCACCGGGGAGCCGGCCTCCGCCCTGTCGATCGAGCTGTCCGCCCCGCTGAGGGATGGTCCGGCCGGCAGCTCGGCGAGGGTCCTCGTCGAGCTCTCCGGATCGGAGGGCACCACCGACCGTCCGGTCGTCGGGGATCCCTTCTCCCTCTTCGGCCTCCAGTGGATCGTCGAGTGGGACGGGCAGGCCCTGGCCAAGGTGGCCAGCGTGGTGAACGCGGAGGG
>JACQTL010000062.1 GCA_016210805.1 Actinomycetota bacterium
GTCCATGATCACCAGGTCCGGCCGGGTCCGCTCGGCCTCCGCCACGGCCTGGGGGACCGTGTCCGCCTCGGCCACCACCACGACGTCGTCCATGGACCGGAGGAGGGCTCGGAGGCCGAAGCGCATCAGCTCCTGGTCCTCCACGAGCATCACCCGGTGGAGCTTGGGGTCCACCTGCTCGGCCGCCTGGGCGCTCATCCCGCCTCCGCCCCGCATGGGGCCCGCCCGGCCCGGCTCGGGACCGGGCAGGGCGAGTGTAGCCCCAGCGCGCCCCGGGGCCAAAGGGCCACCGGCGGGCAGGGGGGGGCCGGGCGGGCCCCCCGCCGGTCACTCCGTGGCGATGGGCTTCAGGGAGGCCGCCCGCCGGCCGGACGCGGGCTCCAGGCCCTCGGCCCGCGGGCCCTCGGTCCCCGTGGCCCCTCGGCCCGGCCCGCCGCCGGCGTCCCCCACGGCGGCCAGGGGGAGGAGGACCGTGAACGTGGACCCCGCGCCCACCTCGCTCTCGACCTCGATGTCCCCCCCCATGGCGTCGACCAGCCGGCGCGTGATGTACAGGCCCAGCCCCGCGCCCTCCGCCTCCCGGGTGAGGGCGGGGGCGGCCTGGTGGAACCGGTCGAACACCTGGGGCAGCTCCTCGGGGGGGATCCCGATCCCCCGGTCGGTCACGACGAGGGCCAGCCGGTCGCCCCGGCGTCCCGCGGCCAGGCGGACCTTCGCCCCGCGGGGCGAGAACTTCAGGGCGTTGTGGAGCAGGTTCGACAGGATCTGGTCCACGCGGTGCGGGTCGAGCAGCACGCGGTCGGGCAGGTCGCCGGCGAGCTCGAGCTGGATCCGGTGGCGGGTCTGGCCCAGCGACTTCACCACGTCCTTCAGGAAGGTCCCGACCTCGATCGGCTCCGGGGTCACCGAGATCGTGCCGGCCTCGATCCGGGAGACCACCAGGAGGTCCTCGACCAGGCGGGTCAGCCGGTCGCTCTGCCGGTCGATCATGGCCAGGAAGTCCTGGACCTGCTTCTCCGACAGCCGCTCGAAGTTCCGGATGAGGGTCCTCACGAAGCCCCGCACGGCGGTGAGAGGGGTCCGGAGCTCGTGGCTGGTGATGGCCACGAAGTCGGACTTCATCTCGTCGAGCTCGCGCAGCCGCTCCAGGGTCTCCTCCTGGCGCGCGCGCAGCTCGGCGCTGTGCACGACGAGGGCGATCTGGTCGGCCAGGCGGACCAGGAGCTCGAGCGTGTCCCGGTCGACCTCCCCGTCGCGGGTGCTGGACGCCTCGACCACCCCGATCACCTTGCCGCTCACCACGAGGGCCGCCGCGGCGGCCGACCCTCCGCCCTCGACCGGCGCGAGCAGCGGCTCCCGGGTCTCGGCCACCCGGCCCGCCACGCCGGTCCCGAACGGGATCCGGTCCACCCACCCCTGCGGTGGCGTGCCGTGCCGGGCCCGCGCCACGAGCTCGCCGTCGTCCACCAGGAGGATCGAGAGGCACTGGAGCTCGAGGTCCGACGCGATGGCCTCGGCCATGGACGCCACGCCGCCCTCCAGGTCGGAGGCGGCCACCCCCGCCAGGACGGCCTTGTGGAACGCGGCCAGCTCCCTGCGGGCCACCGTGGCCCGGAGGGCGGCCTCCTCGGCCAGGAGGGCCCGGTCCCTGGCCTTCTCGGCGACCTGGTCGAGCGAGCGGGCCATGAACCCGGCCACCAGGCCGATGATCGTCCCGATGCCCACCCGGAAGGTGACCGCGGCGACCTCGTACTCGTAGCTCGGGATCACCCGGGCCACGTAGAGCTCCCGCGCGCTCTCGGACAGGACCAGGACGGCCGTGGCCGCCACGGCCCCGACGAGCTGGTAGCGGACCGCCCCCTCCAGGGCCAGGATGTAGGCGGCCACCCAGACGCTGCTGTTCGGGATGTAGGAGTAGTTCCAGATCAGGCCGGTGGTCACCGCGATATCGAGCGTGAACGCCAGGACCCCTATCGTGCGGAGCTGCTCGGGCTCCGTGGCCCGCCGGGACCGGACCGCGATGGCCGCGTTGCCCAGGGCCAGGGCGGCGACCAGGCCGAAGCCGAGGGGCTGGGTCAGGCGCAGCGGCTCCGTGTCGAGGTTGAAGGCCTGGTAGGCCTGGAACGCGGCGAAGACCACCGCGAACCAGCGCACGGCCACCAGGCCGTGCTCGAGGCGGCGAGCCTGTTCGAGGTCCCTGATCCGGTCGCGGGTCATGCCCTGCCGAGGCGTGCGGGCTGGTCGCGCGGTACGCTTGCTGTCGGCCTCGACTCCTCGGCGCAAGGATATCCGCAGGAGCGTGGCCCGTGTCCCAGATACCGACGGAACGGACCAGGCCAGGACATGTTCGATGCCCTCACCGACCGCCTGAACGCGGTCTTCCGCAAGCTCAGGTCGAAGGGAAGGCTCCACCCCAAGCAGGTCGACTCGGCCCTGGGCGACATGCGGGTGGCCCTCCTCGACGCCGACGTCTCCGTGGAGGTGGCGGACGCCTTCCTGGACCGGGTGCGGGCCCGGGCCCTCTCGGACGAGGTCCTCAAGAGCCTGACCCCGGCCCAGCAGGTCGTGAAGGTGGTCCGTGACGAGCTCACCGAGACCCTGGGGGGCGAGCACCGGCCGTTCACCCTGCCCGGGGCCAACCCGTCGGTGATCCTGATCGCCGGGGTCCAGGGCTCCGGGAAGACCACCCACGCGGCCAAGCTCGCCAGGATGTACCGGGAGAAGGGGAAGCATCCGCTGCTGGTCGCCGCCGACCTGCAGCGCCCCGCCGCCGTGCATCAGCTGTTCACGCTGGGGGAGGAGATCGGCGTGCCCGTGGTCTCGGAGGGCAGGGACCCGGTCAAGGTGGCCAGGGCCGGGGTGAGGCACGCCGAGCGGAACGGGCTGGACGTAGTGATCGTGGACACGGCCGGGCGCCTCCACGTGGACGAGGAGATGATGCGCGAGGTCCGCCGGGTCAGGGAGGCCACCGGGGCCCACCGGGTCCTCATGGCCTGCGACGCCATGACCGGGCAGGACGCCGTGGCCCAGGCCCGGGCGTTCATGGCCGCCGTCGACGTGGACGGGTTCGTCCTCACCAAGATGGACGGCGACGCCCGGGGCGGCGCGGCCCTCTCGATCACCGGCGTCACCGGCCGGCCGGTGTTCTTCGTGGGGGTCGGCGAGAAGCCGGGCGACATCGAACCGTTCCACCCCGACCGGATGGCCTCCCGGATCCTGGGGATGGGCGACGTCCTCTCGCTGATCGAGAAGGCCGAGAAGACCTTCGACGAGGAGCAGGCCCGGGAGTCCGCGGAGAGGATGCTGTCCGCGCGGTTCACCCTGGAGGACTTCCTGGTTCAGATGCGCGAGATGCGGAAGCTCGGGCCGCTCCAGGACCTCCTGGCCATGCTCCCGGGCGTGCCGGGGGGCAAGAACGCCCTCAGGGACCTCCAGGTCGACGAGGGGGAGCTGGCCCGGACGGAGGCCGTGATCCTGTCGATGACCCCGGAGGAGCGGCGCAACCCCGCTATCATCGGCGGGAGCCGGCGCCTCCGGATCGCCAGGGGCTCCGGCACGACGACCAACCAGGTCAACGGCGTGCTCCGCCAGTTCGAGCAGGCCAAGAAGATGATGAAGGGCCTCATGGGTAAAAAGGGGATGCCCCGGATCCCGGGGATGCCCCGGATCCCCGGGCTCTAGGGACACGAGGAAGGCGAGGCGGATGGCGGTACGGATCAGGCTGATGCGGATGGGGGCCAGGAAGCGCCCCTTCTACCGCGTGGTCGTGGCCGACGGGCGGAGCCCGCGGGACGGCCGGTTCATCGAGAACATCGGGAAGTACCACCCCCTGGAGGATCCCTCCCTGATGGAGGTGGACGAGGAGCGGGCCCTGCACTGGCTCAGGGTCGGGGCCCAGCCCAGCGAGGCCGTGCAGGTCATCCTGACCAAGCTCGGGATCTGGGAGAGGTTCCGGGCCGAGAGGCCCGCGCCGCCCCGCGGCGGGGCGAAGAGGCAGGCGGCCGGGGCCGGGGCCAAGGGGGCCTCCTCGTGAAGGAGCTCCTCGAGTACGTGGCCCGCCACCTGGTGGACGAGCCCGACGCGGTGGAGGTCACGGAGGTCGAGGGGGACCGGGGCCCCGTGCTCCAGCTCCGGGTGGACCCCGACGACATGGGCCAGGTGATCGGGCGGGGCGGGCGCACGGCCCGGGCCATCCGGACCGTGGTCAAGGCAGCGGGGACCCGCGACTCGGTGTCGCCTTACGTCGAGATCGTCGAGGACTAGCCGGAGGAGCCCGTGTCCCGGCAGCCGGGCGGGCCCCTCATCGCGGTGGGACGCATCACCCGGGCCCACGGGGTCCGGGGCGAGGTCAAGGTCCTGGTCCTGTCCGAGGTGGAGGACCGATTCTCCGAGGGCTCCCGGCTCGCCCTCGAGGACGGCCGGACCCTCACGGTCGAGGGTGTCCGGCGGACCGGGGTAGGGGCGCTGGTCCGGTTCGCGGAGGTCCCCGACCGCACCGCCGCCGAGTCCCTGGGGGGCGCCTACCTCTTCGTGGGGGAGGGGGACCTGCCCGACCTCCCCGAGGGGTCCTGGTGGCCCCACCAGATCGAGGGATGCGAGATCGTGACCGAGGACGGCCGCTCCCTGGGGCGGGTCGCCGAGGTGGTCCGGACCCCCGCGAACGACATCTGGGTGGCCCGGACCGGAGACGACGAGACCCTCGTGCCGGCCCTCCGCGACGTCGTCCTGGCGGTCGACCTCCCCGCCCGGCGGATCACCGTGAGGTCCGTCCCCGGCCTCACCGAGCCCGAGCGGTAGCCGGCGCCGGCGGAAGGGGCGCTCGTACTAGTCGAATATAACTAGTTATTTCGGGGTACCTGTCCCCCGGAGCATCCGACCGACCCGAAGGGGGACACGCACATGAAGCGATCGGCCGTGGTGGCCCTGGTGGCCGCCGCCCTGTCCGCCGCGTTCCTGCCCACGGCGGTATCCGCCGGACAGGAGGTCGCCGTCCAGGGCGCCCTGACCCGATACGTGGTCGTCTTCGACGGCGAGTGGGCCGCGGACGGCACCTTCCAGATCGGGGGCAGCTCCGCGGTGAACCGGGAGGCGGCCCTGGCCCTGGTCCGCTCGGCCGGGGGCGTGGTCCGGATCGACCTCTCGCGCCAGATCGGGGTGGCCGTGGTGGAGTCCACCAACGCCCTGTTCGCCGACGCGCTGGCCGGCTCGGGCCTGGTCGACGTGGCGGCCGAGGACTTCAAGTGGAAGGCCTTCCCCAGCTACGCCGAGGCTGTGGCCTCCGGGCAGCTGGTCACCCTGTCCCACCCGGGAGCGGGGGGCGGTGGGCCCGACGAGAGCGACGACCCGCTCGAGCCGCTCCAGTGGAGCATGCGGCAGATCCGCACGGCGGAGGCCCACGCGGTCCAGGCGGGGTGGGACGCCGTGGACGTCGGGATCCTCGACACTGGGATCGACGCCCAGCACCTCGACTTCCTGGGCGACGACGGTTCGAACGTGGACTGCGCCCGGGGCCGGGACTTCATCCCAGAGGGGCCGGGCATCGGCCTCCCGAACCCCTGCGTGGACAACAACTTCCACGGGACCCACGTGGCCGGGATCGTGGCCGCCCGGGCCAACGGGCTCGGCGTGGTGGGCGTGGCCCCGAACGTGACGCTCGTGCCGGTGAAGGTGTGCGACTCGGATGGCTACTGCTACGCGGGCTCGACCGCCGCCGGGATCACCTACGCGGGCGACGCGAAGCTCGACGTGATCAACATGAGCTTCTTCGTGGACGACGACGAGTTCGAGGAGTCCACCGAGTTCAAGTGCATGAGCGACCCCGAGCAGCGGGCGTTCAGGCAGGCCAATGAGCGGGCCATCAAGTACGCCCGGAACCAGGGCGTGGTGCCGGTGGCCGCCCTGGGGAACTCCGACAACGACCTGGCCCACCCGCCGGAGCCGTACACGAACGAGTGCGACGTGGTCCCGGCCGAGACGACGGGAGTGATCGGCACGGTCTCGCTGGGCCCGAACAGCGAGAAGGCGTACTACTCCAACTACGGCGACGGCGCGGCCGACGTCTCGGCCCCCGGAGGGAGCGGGACCACTGGCAACTGCCAGAACACGGTCCTGTCCACGATCCCCGGGAACGCGTGGGGCTGCTTCCAGGGGACGTCCATGGCCTCGCCCCACGCCACGGGCGTGGTCGCTCTCATCATCAGCCAGTTCGGGAAGCTGAAGGACGGTGACGTTGTGCTGTCCCCGACGAAGGTCGAGGGGCACCTGCAGGGCACGGCGATCGACATCGGCCTGCCCGGGTACGACCAGTGCTTCGGCAACGGCAGGATCGACGCCCTGCGAGCCGTCCAGCACGACACGTCGGGCGCCTACGACGCCGACGCCCCCTTCTGCCCCGAGTACGACGAGTAGCGACGAGCGTAGCGTCGCCGTCACGGAACGGGCCCGGAGCGAGCCGGGCCCGTTCCCGCCTCCTCCGACTCCAATGAACGTCCGGTACTGTCTTCGGCCGGACTCTCCAGTTCCCTCTGCACGCTAGCCTTCACCTCGTGCGGATCGACGTCCTGACCATATTCCCGGGGATCTTCGAGGGCCCGCTCCGAGAGAGCCTGCTCGGGAAGGCCGTCGCGGGGGGGCTGGTGGACGTGCGGGTCCACGACATCCGCGACCGCGCGACCGACCGGCACCGGCAGGTGGACGACGAGCCGTTCGGAGGGGGGCCCGGGATGGTGATGAAGCCCGAGCCCATCTTCGCCGCCGTGGAGGCCCTGGAGCCCCCACCGGGAGCCGGCCAACCCCGCGTGCTGCTCCTCTCGCCGGCCGGACGGAGGATGGACCAGTCTCTCGTCCGGGAGCTGGCCGGCGAGCGCTGGCTGGTCCTCGTGTGCGGGCGGTACGAGGGGGTCGACGAGCGCGTGGTGGAGGGGCTCCCGGCCGAGGAGGTCTCGATCGGGGACTACGTGCTGTCGGGCGGCGAGGTCCCCGCCCTCGTCGTCCTGGAGGCCGTGACCCGCCTGGTCCCCGGGGTGGTGGGCAGGGAGGACTCCCTCCACCGGGAGTCCTTCGAGGACGGCGTCCTCGACCACCCCCACTACACCCGCCCGGCGGAGTTCCGGGGGATGGGCGTCCCCGACGTCCTCCGCTCCGGAGACCACGCCGCCGTCGAGCGCTGGCGCCGGGAGGCCGCCCTGGAGAAGACCCGCCGGAACCGCCCCGACCTCCTCGGCCCCGACGACGCCCCCGAGGGGTAGGCATCCGGGCCACGCCCGACCTCCCGGGTGCCGGAGGGGAGCGCTCGTCCCGGTGCTATCATCGGGGCCCGTCCAGCCCCGAGGTACCCCGATGAACACCGTCGATCTCGTAGAGAAGTCGGAGCTGCGCGACGTCCTGCCGGACTTCCGTCCGGGCGACACCGTCAAGGTGAACGTCCGGGTGGTGGAGGCGGGCCGTGAGCGCATCCAGGTCTTCCAGGGCGTCGTGATCCGCCGCCAGGGCGGCGGCCTGCGCGAGACCTTCACCGTGCGGAAGATCTCGAACGGCGTCGGCGTGGAGCGGATCTTCCCCGTGCATGCGCCGATGATCGAGAGCATCGTCGTGGTGCGCCGCGGGCGCGTGCGGCGCGCCAAGCTCTACTACCTGCGCGAGCTCCGCGGCAAGAAGGCCCGCATCAAGGAGCGCCGCGAGGCGCGGCCCGCGGCCGGCGCGGTGGAGGCGACCGGCGAGGCGGAGTCCGAGGGGCAGGGCTAGGAGGTGTCGGAGCGTCCGCCGGGCTCCTCCGAGCCGGCCGACGAGCCGCGATCGCTGAGCCCACCTTCCCCGACCGGCCCGGAGGGCGGATCCGTGGCCACCCGGGAGGGCGAGACCTTCGTCGGCCGGGCCCAGTCGCGCCGCCGGGCTCGCAAGGAGAAGGACAAGGGTCCCCTCGGGTTCCTCCGCGAGCTCCCGTTCCTGATCCTGATCGCCTTCGTCCTGGCCCTTTTGATCAAGACCTTCCTGGTCCAGGCGTTCTACATCCCGTCGCCGTCGATGGAGCCGACGCTGAAGGTCGGCGACCGGGTGCTGGTCAACAAGCTGGCCTACCGGTTCGGGGAGCCCGAGCGGGGGGACGTGATCGTGTTCGAGAACCCCCGGCCGTCCCAGGAACCGGAACGGGGCGCCGTCTCCGCGTTCTGGCACTGGGTGATCGAGGGGCTGGGGTTCTCCACCCCGCCCGACCGGGACTTCATCAAGCGGGTGGTCGGGCTCCCCGGCGAGACCGTGGAGCAGCGCGGGGGGGACATCTACATCGACGGGGAACGCCTCGACGAGCCCTGGCTCCCGGAGGAGATCGTGGACAACCGGCCCGTGGCCCCGAAGGAGGTCCCCGAGGGGTTCCTGTTCGTCATGGGCGACAACCGGACGAACTCGAACGACTCCCGGTTCGGCCTCGGCCTGGTGCCGATGGACAAGGTGGTCGGGAAGGGCTTCGTGATCATCTGGCCCCCTTCCGAGATCGGGTGGCTCCGGGGCGGGTAGGCTACCCGAGGCGTGGTGGCAGCCGGGTTCGATCTGGACCGCTTCGAGCGGAGGCTCCGCGAGCAGGGCTTCCGCCGGATCGCCGGCGCCGACGAGGCCGGCCGGGGGGCCCTGGCCGGGCCGCTCGTCGCGGCCGCGGTGATCCTCCCCGAGGGGTTCCCGCTCGACGGGCTGAACGACTCCAAGCTCCTCACCCGGCTCCAGCGAGAGGCGTGCTACGAGCGGATCCTGGCCGAGGCCACCGCGGTGTCGGTGTGCCGGGCCATGCCCACCCGGATCGATCACCGGGGCCTGCACCGCTCCAACCTCTTCCTGCTCCGCCGGGCCCTCCGGGAGCTCCCCGTGGAGCCCGACTACGTGCTCACCGACGGCTGGCCGATCCGGGGGATCCGCCTGCCCCACCTGTCGATCAAGAAGGGCGACGCCGTCACGGCCTCGGTGGCGGCGGCCTCGGTGGTGGCCAAGGTGACCAGGGACCGGATCATGGAGCGCTACCACCGGCGGTTCCCCGAGTTCGGGTTCGACCGGAACCGGGGGTACGGGACCCGGGAGCACTGGGCCGCGCTCGACCGCCTGGGGCCGACGCCGATCCACCGGCGGTCCTTCAAGGGGGTCCTCACCGGGCTGGACGGGCGGCCCAGGCCGGGGATCCTCGCCGACGCCGGGGCCGAGTGACCCTCCGGCCCCCCGCCGGAGCCTCGTCGTCGCCGGTCCGTCCGATAATGGAGGCCCCACGGGAGGATCGATGAGCGACGAGGACATCGAGCGCTACGAGGCCGAGATCGAGCTCCAGCTCTACCGGGAGTACCGCGACGTCCTCCCGATGTTCCGCTACGTCGTCGAGACGGAGCGCCGGTTCTACCTGGCCAACCAGGTGGACGTCCGCCCGCACGCCGACGGTGGCGGGGTGTGGTTCGAGGTGAACCTGACCGACGCGTGGGTGTGGGACATGTACCGGCCGGCCCGGTTCGTCACCGAGGTCCGGGTGGTGACCACCCGCGACGTGAACGTGGAGGAGCTGGCCCGCAAGGACGACCTGCTGGGGAACGGCTGAGCCCTCGGGCTCGGCTCCCCGGTGCGCCCCGGACCCCGGACTGTCGTTGGCTCCGGCTACGGTTCGCCCATGCCTGGGCGGGGCGCGGGGGAGGATCGCCGGGCCCGGGTGGGTCGGGCCGGGGAGTCCGCAGCCGCGGAGGTCTACCGGCGCCGGGGGTTCCGGGTGGTGGCCCGGAACTGGCGGTGCCCGGCCGGCGAGCTCGACCTGGTGGTGTCCCGCGGCGCGCTGCTCGTGTTCTGCGAGGTGAAGGCCCGGACGGGGCTTTTGCTCGGGCCCGGCTACGAGGCGGTCACCTGGCGCAAGCAGCGAAAGCTCCGCCAGCTCGCCGAGCTGTTCCTGGCGGTGACCCGGGTGCCGCACGGGTCGCTCCGGTTCGACGTGGCCAGCGTCCACGTTCCCCGGTCGGGGCGACCCTCCGTGGAGCTCTACGAGGACGCCTTCTGATCGCCGGGCCGTGGGAACGTCCCAGCCTGGACGGCCCCCGGTCCTTCGGTGTCACTGCCACCCGCTAGGGTCCCGGAGGGGGAGGGATGTACGGGCGGGTCGCGGGCGTCGTCGTCGTGGGGATCCACGGTCACCTCGTCTCGGTCGAGGCGCACCTCGGCCGGGGCCTTCCAGCGCTGAGCCTCACGGGGCTCCCCGGGGCCTCGGTCCAGGACGCCCGGGAGCGGGTCCGTCCGGCCGTCGAGAGCTCGGGCCTCGAGTGGCCGCTCCGCCGCGTGGTCGTGAACCTGTCGCCGGCCTCCCTCCGCAAGGAGGGGCCCGGGCTCGACCTCCCCATCGCGATGGCCATCCTGGCCGCCTCGGCCCAGGTGCCGGCCGGCCTCCTCGACCGCTACGCGTTCGCCGGGGAGCTGTCGCTGAAGGGCGGGCTCGTCCCCACGCCGGGCATCCTCTCGGTGGCCATGGCCGCGGCCCGGGCCGGGCTGGCCGGGGCCGTGGTCCCGGAGTCGAACGGCAGCGAGGCGGCCCTGGTCGAGGGCCTGGATGTCGTGGCGGCGCCCTCGCTGGCCCGGGTCGTCTCGTTCCTCCGGGGGGAGTGGCGGCCCCCGCCACCGCCCCCTTCGCCCGAACCGGGGACCGAGGCCCCGGTCGCGCACGAGGTCGACTTCGCGGAGGTCCGCGGGCAGCTGCAGGCTCGCCGGGCCCTGGAGGTCGCCGCGGCGGGAGGGCACAACCTCCTCCTGGTCGGGCCGCCGGGCGCCGGCAAGACCATGCTGGCCCGGCGGCTGGCCACGGTGCTCCCGGCCCCGTCCCGCCAGGAGGCCCTGGAGGTCACCCGCCTGCACTCGGTGGCCGGGCTGCTGGCCGGCTCGGGCCTGGTCACCACCCGGCCGTTCCGGGCTCCGCACCACTCGATCTCCCAGGCGGGCCTCCTCGGCGGGGGGACCGGCCACCTCCGTCCCGGAGAGGTCTCCCTGGCCCACCACGGCGTCCTGTTCCTGGACGAGCTGAACGAGTTCCGCCGCGACGCGATCGAGGGGCTGCGCCAGCCGCTCGAGGACGGCCGGGTGGTGGTCACCAGGATCGCCGGCTCGGTGGAGTTCCCCGCCCGGTTCACGCTGGTCGCGGCGGCCAACCCCTGCCCCTGCGGCTACGAGGGCGATCCGCGGAAGGCGTGCCGCTGCCTGCCCCAGCGCGTGGACGCCTACCGGCAGAAGCTCTCCGGGCCGCTCCTGGACCGGATCGACATCCGGCTCTCGGTACCCCGCCTGTCGCGGGAGGAGCTCCTCGGCGAGACGCCCGGGGAGGGCTCGGCGGCGATCCGGGAACGCGTGGAGGAGGCCCGGGCCCGGCAGCGCGACCGGTACGGGGAGCTCGGGATCCAGTCGAACGCGCAGCTCCCCGGGCCCCTGGCCCGCAGGTACGTACGGCTCTCGTCGGCGGCCGGGACGCTGCTGGCCCAGGCGGTGGAGGCCCTCGGGCTCTCCGGGCGGGGGTTCGACCGGGCCGTCAAGGTGGCCCGGACGATCGCCGACCTGGCCGGCACCGACGAGGTCGAGGCCGACCACCTGGCCGAGGCGCTGTCCTACCGCGCCCCGGTGGCTGAGCGCGAGCCGGCCGGGGCGGCCTGACGTGGAGGGGTCGCCCACGGCCTCCGCCGAGGAGGCTCCCCCGCCTCTCGGGGACGCGCCCGGGGAGCGACCACCCCCCTCGTGGCCCCGGGGGTTCGTCCGGACCGGCGAGGACCGGCGGGCCGCCCTCGTCCTGGCCCACGGGCGGTGGTCCGGCCTCCAGCGGCTGATGGCCGTGGCCGAGCGGGTGGGGACGGCGTCCGCTTGCCTGGAGGCCGTGGCCTCCGGGGAGGCCGGGGAGGCCGGCCAGGCGGGCAGACGGAGGGTGGCCGGCCTCCGGCCCGAGGAGCTCGAGGAGCGCCTCTCGGCCCTGGGCACGAGGTTCGTGGCCCGCGACGGGCCGGAGTACCCCCCCTCCCTCGACGACCTGCACGACCCCCCGATCGGGCTGTTCGTCCGGGGCGGCTCGCTGGCCGTGCTGGTCCCGCGGGTCGCGGTGGTCGGGGCCCGGAACTGCTCGGTGGCCGGACGGGAGCTGGCCAGGGGGCTGGGGCGAGGGCTGGGGACGGCCGGGGTCGTCCTGGTCTCCGGAGGGGCCAGGGGGATCGACACGGCCGGGCACCGGGGGGCCCTCGACGTGGGCGCTCCCACGATCGCCGTGCTCGGGTCGGGTGTGGACCTGCCCTATCCGGCCTCGAACCGGCGACTCCTCGACCAGGTGGCGGAGGCCGGAGCGGTGGTGTCCGAGTACCCGCCCGGCGTCCGGGCTGCCGCCTTCCGGTTCCCCGCCCGGAACCGGATCGTGGCCGCGCTGTCCCTGGGCGTGGTGGTGGTGGAGGGGACCCGCCGGAGCGGGTCGATGATCTCCGCCGACCACGCCCTCGACCTGGGGCGGCCGGTGTTCGCGCTGCCGGGCCCGGTCACCAGCGAGCTCGCCGAGGGGCCGCTCAACCTGATCCGGTCGGGGGCCACCATGATCCGGGGCACCGACGACCTGCTGGAGGACCTCGGGCTCCACCCGGCCATGGGGGTGACGGCGACCGGTGCCCCCGGGGGGCTGGGACCCGTGGAGCGGGCCGTCCTGGGGTCGCTCGCCGGGCTCACGCTGCCCGAGGAGGTGGCCCGGGCTCTGGGGGTGACCCCCGTCGAGATCCTCCCCACGCTGCTCCGGCTCGAGCTGGCCGGCCTGGTCCGGAGCGTCGGGGGGCGCTACGAGCGGCGCCTGGTCGGGGCGGGCTGAGGGCCATCCGGCCCCCCCGCGTATTGATTCCACGCCGGCGTGTGATACAAGGGGCTGGTCGACGCGGAGGTACCGTGGCACGGCCCGAACCACTTCCCCGATCCCCCCGGCCGGCGGAGTCCGACCACGGACAGCCGTCGGGCGCCGACGCGTCCCCGGCGGACCGCGAGCTGATCGCGGGGTTCGCCGATCACCTGCGGCTAGAGCGCCGGCTCTCCGAGAACACCGTCAGGGCCTACACGAACGACCTCGACCAGCTCGCCCGGTTCCTGGCCCGGGGCCACACGGACCTCTCCGGGGCGACCCTCCGGATGCTCCGGCGGTTCCTGGCCCAGCTCTCCACCCGGGGGTACGCCCGGGCCTCGATCGCCCGGCGGGTGTCCGCCATGCGGACCTTCTACCGGTGGGCCCGGGCCGGGGGTCGGGTCCCGGCGGACCCGGCCGCGTCGCTGGGCCGACCCCGGGTGAGCTCCCGCCTTCCCACGGTGCTCCGCCCGGAGGAGGCCGCCCGTCTCGTGGAGGCCCCGACCGCTCCGCGGGTCGCCGGGCCCGACGGGGTCGGCGAAGCGGACGGAGGGCGGGCCGGCGGCCGTGGAGACCCGGCCTACGAGGGGGCCGTGGCCCTCCGCGACCGGGCGGTGCTCGAGCTCCTCTACGGCCTGGGGCTCCGGGTGGGGGAGGTGGCCGCGCTCACCGAGGACCGCGTGGACGTGGGCCGCCGCCGGATCCGGGTCCTGGGGAAGGGGTCCAGGGAGCGGGAGGTCCCCATCGGCGACTTCGCGATGGCGGCCCTCGAGGCCTACCTCCTGGAGGGCCGGGCGGCGATGGCTCCCCCGGGAAGCCCAGAGCACCCGGCCGTGTTCTTCAATCGGAGGGGGAAGCCCATGGGCACGCGGGACGTGCGGGCGATGGTCGAAAGATACCGGCGAATGAGTATGTCGGACCGGACGCTGTCTCCACATACTCTCAGGCACTCGTTCGCCACGCACCTGTTGGAGGGAGGAGCCGACATCCGCGCGGTCCAGGAGCTGCTAGGGCACGCCAGCCTGACGACGACCCAGCGGTACACGCACGTGTCCCGCTCGCGGCTCTTCTCGTCCTACCGGCAGAGCCATCCGAGGGCATGATGGCGAGGACCACCGACTCCCAACCCGACGCCGCCACGGACCAGCTCGCCGAGCTGTGGGCCGAGTTCAAGGAGACCGGGTCCCGGGAGGCTCGGGAACGGCTGATCCTGCACTACGCCCCCCTGGTGAAGTACGTGGCGTCGCGGGTGGCCTCCGGGCTCCCGGCCACGGTGGAGCAGGCCGACCTCGTGTCCTACGGGATGTTCGGCCTGATCGACGCCCTGGAGAAGTTCGACACCACCCGGGCCATCAAGTTCGAGACCTACGCGATCCCCCGGATCAAGGGCGCGATCATCGACGAGCTCCGGGCCATGGACTGGGTCCCCCGCTCGGTCCGGTCCAAGGCCAGGGAGATCGAGAAGGCGTACACGGCCCTGGAGACGAAGCTGAAGCGCGCTCCCAGCGACCGGGAGATAGCCAGGCACCTGGGCATGGGGGTGGACGACCTCCACGACGTGGTGACCCAGATCTCCTTCGTCTCGGTGATGGCCCTGGACGAGCTCCTGTCGGTGGGCGGCGACCGGGGGGAGACGGTGTCGGTCCTCGACACGCTGGCCGACGAGGGGGCCCTGGACCCCACGACCGGGCTGGAGGGGAGGGAGCTTCGCTCCCTGCTCGCCTCGGCCATCAACTCCCTGTCCGAGCGGGAGAAGCTCGTGGTGACCCTGTACTACTTCGAGGGCCTCACCCTCGCGGAGATCGGGGAGGTCCTGGGGGTCACCGAGTCGCGGATCTGCCAGATCCACACGAAGGCGGTGGGCCAGATGCGGGGGAACCTGGCCGCCTCGGACTCGTAGCGCCGGCCCCCGCCATCCACGTGACCGCGGTCACAGACTTCCGGCCCGTTCCCACCTAGCCTGCGGATCGACCTCCGGGTGCCCGAAGCCGGAAGGCGGAGGCGTGGCACCCACCAACCCGATAGGCCGGGCGGCCGCTGCGGTGGCGCTGATGGCGGCCGCCCTCGTCGCGGTCCCGGCCGCTCCCGCGCGGGGATCGGGCTACCTGTGGCCGGTGAAGGGGCCCGTGGTCCGCGGGTTCGATGAGCCGGCCTCGCCCTACTCCGCGGGCCACCGGGGCATAGACATCGCCGTCCGGTATCGGACGCCGGTCGTGGCCGCGGCGGAGGGAGTCGTGCGGTTCGCCGGCTGGGTCGGGGGCGAGCGCTTCGTCTCGATCGACCACCCCGACGGGCTGCGGACCACCTACTCGTTCCTGGCCGAGATCCGGGTCGGCAAGGGTTGGGCGGTCGCGGCGGGCGCCCTCCTCGGCGCGACCGGCACCGGGCACTCCGGCTCGACGTGGCCTCATCTTCACTTCGGGGTCCTGGACGGGGACGTCTACCTGGATCCCCTCCTTATCCTCGGCCCGGGGAGCGTCGTGGGGGTGATCCGCCTGGTCCCCATCCTGCCGCCCGATGGCTGGCCGGTCCTCAAGCGGCCCCCCTCATGGCCGGCCACGGGGGACCGGGGTCCCGAGCGCCGGACTGCCCGCCGGCGGGGGGGCGGCTCCCCGCTCCGGAGGCCCCCCGGCCGGCGGGCGGGGGCGGAGGCTCGCGGGCCCCCTACAATGGGCCCCCGGCTCCCTAGGCCGGGAAGGACGGACCGCTGCCCATCCGCGCGACACGCACGGAACGCGAGGACGACTCGCCTCGCCGGCGGAGCGCCGAGCACCCCCTGCAGCGAAGGGGGGTCCGCGCGCACCGCCGGCGGACGGCGATCCTCCGGCGTGCCCTGAGGGCGCGGCGGCCGCATGCGCGCGCCGCGCTCCTGGCCGTGCTCCTCGCGGTCGGCTGGGCCCTGGCGGCGCTCGGGCCCGCGTCCGGACAGCCGGAGCCGGCGCCGGGCGGCGTGGTGTGGTCCCAGTTCCAGGGGGACCCCGCGCACTCGGGATGGGTGGCCGGCGGAGGCGTCGAGCCGCCGCTCGAGGTGGCCTGGCGCTTCGACGACCCGGAGGGCAGCGCCGGCACCTCCGACCCGGTGATCTGGAACGACCTGGCCCTCACGGTCGGCCGGACGGCCGTGTACGGCGTGGATCTGGCCACGGGCGAGTTCCGGTTCAGCGTGCCCCGGATCGAGTCGCCGCTCACCGAGCCCGCGCTCGGCGTGACCGATGGGAGGACGCTCCTCGTGTACAGCGAGGGTCCGGACGGGTCGGCGGGGACCACCGACGGCGAGGGCGACGCGGAGGCCGACGCCGAGGCCGACCCGGTCGGGTCCACGGTGGTCGGCCTGGACCTCGAGACGGGGGAGGCCGCGTGGCGGCTCCAGCTAGAGGGGGACTCGCGGAGCGGGGTCGCCGTCGAGGGGACCGTGGCATACGTCGGCGACCGCAGGGGCGACGTCCACGCCATCGACCTGGCCACCGGAGATCCGGTGTGGACCTACGACGGCACCGGCGACGTCGACGTGACCCCCGCGGCGGCCGGCGGGCGCGTGTACGCCGTGTCGCTCGACAGGGCGGCCGGCTCGGTCTCCCTGGTGGCCCTGGACGCCGCGGACGGGGCGCTGGTCTGGAAGTACGAGCCCGGCCGGTTCGGTGCCGCGTCCACGGTGCCCACGGTGGGTGCGGACGCCCTGTACCTGGGCCTCCGCCGGCACGTCGTGGCCCTGGACCTGGAGGACGGCGCGCAGCTGTGGTCGTCCCCCGTCCGGGGCTTCTTCCTGTTCCCGGGCGCGGCGCTGGCCGACGGGTCGGAGCTCTACGTCGCCGAGGCGCAGGAGGTGGCCGGGGTCCAGGGTGCCGTCTACCGGCTGGACCCCGCCACCGGGGCCAGGATCTGGGACTTCCAGCTGGAGGACGCCATCCTGGCGTCGGCGCCGGTCGTGGTCGGCGACACGCTGTTCGTGGGCCTCTCGGCCGGCGGGCTCGTGGCCCTCGACCGAACGACGGGGCACCGGACCTTCCGGGTCGAGTCGGGCCTGGACGAGCCGCTCGGCGCCATCGCGGTCGGCGACGGGATCCTCGTCGCTCGCCAGGCCTCCCGGACCGGGGGGCTGGTCGCCTTCCGGTCCGGAGGGGGACAACCCATCACCGACGTGGCCTCGCCCACCGAGTTCCGGACGGAGAACCTCCTCCGCGACCTCGGCCCCGCCCTCCTCGGCCTCTTCGCGGGGTTCTACCTCCTCTCCCGGGGGCTCCTCCGCGATCGGCTCCTCGGTCCTCCCCCCCGCCCGGTGGGGCCTGACGAGCCGGAAGGACCCGAACTATGAGCCGGAAGCGACGGAGGCGGGGGGCCGGACGCCCGGAGGGGTTCCGGAGGCCCGGGGAGCCCGCCCCGCGGGAGAGGGCCGAGGTGCCGGCGGACGACATGGACGACATGGACGACATGGAAGGCGCGCCCGAAGAAGACGAGCCCACCGGGGACGGCGAACCTGCGGGCTACGCGGACGTCGCGCGGTCGTCCAGGCGAGCGGCCTCCGGCGACGGCGGCTCGCGGAGCCGGGGAGCGGCCCAGCGGCGGGGTGAGCCCGCCCGCCCGGCCAGGGGGCGCCTGACCCAGTCCCTCCGGGCACCCTCCCCCTTCCCGGGGTTCTGGCGGTCGATCGCCGTGGGCATCACCACGGTCGGGTCGTCGGCGACGCTGCTGGCCGTGACGCTGCTGCTGGTGCCCGGCATCTGGCTCGTCCTGCTGGCCCTCGGAGTGGACCACCTCACTCCGGGGATGCTGACCGCGTTGGCCCTTCCCCCGATCGGCTCCCTCGGCGACATCCTCGCGGGTGGCGCGATCTACCCGCTGGGGACCGGGGCCCTGATCTTCCTCCTCGTGGCCACGGTGCTCCGGGCGGTCATCCTGGCCCTTTTGGCCGGCATGGCCGTCGAGGTCCTCCAGTACCGGCGGGTCTCGCTCGTCGGGCTCCTCCGGGGGCTCCAGGGGGCCCCCAC
>JACQTL010000057.1 GCA_016210805.1 Actinomycetota bacterium
GGCGGTGGGCGGCCGCTCGATCACGGGGCCTCCTCACGGGCGGCCGCGCGCCCCGCGTCCCGGCCCGGGAAGGCCACCGGCCGGAGCAGCGACAGCACGAGGGCCACGGCCACGGCGATCGCGGTCCACCGGAACAGCCGGGCCCTCCCGTACACGTCGGAGAGCACGACCAGGGCGCCGGTGGCCAGGACCCAGAGCAGCCCGGCAGGGATCAGCAGCTTCCAGCCGAAGTTCATCAGCCGGTCGTAGCGGAACCGGGGCAGCGTGGCCCGGATCCAGATGTAGACGAAGAGCATCCCCAGGACCTTCAGGAGGAACCAGAGGGGGGGCCACAGCCACGGCACCACGTCGAACACCGGTCCCCGCCACCCCCCCAGGAACAGGGTCACGGCGATCGCCGAGACGGTGATCAGGTGGAGGTACTCGGACAGGAAGAACATCGCGAACTTTATGCCGCTGTACTCGGTGTGGTACCCGGCCACCAGCTCGGTCTCGGCCTCGGGGAGGTCGAACGGCGCGCGGTTCGTCTCGGCCAGGGCCGACACCGCGTAGAGCACGAAGGCGGGGAGCTGGGGGATCACGTTCCAGACGCCGTCCTGGCGATCCACGATCTCGGCCATCGACAGCGTCCCCGAGTACATCAGGACGGCCACGAGGGCCAGGCCCATCCCGACCTCGTAGGAGATCATCTGGGCGGAGGAGCGGATCGAGCCGAGGAGCGGGTACTTGGAGCCGCTCGACCATCCGGCCAGGACGACCCCGTACACGGCCAGCGATCCCATGGCCAGCACCCACAGGATCCCGATCGAGAGGTCCTGGAGCTGGAACGGGACCTCCCGCCCGAAGAGCGTGATGCCGGCACCGAAGGGGACCACGGCGAAGGCCAGGAACGCGGGGACCAGCGAGATGATCGGGGCGATCAGGTAGACGGGCCGGTCGGCGTTCGTGGGGGTGATCCCCTCCTTGAAGAAGAGCTTGACGCCGTCGGCCAGGGTGACGAGGAGCCCGAAGGGGCCGGCCCGGTTGGGGCCGATCCGGGTCTGCATGTCGGCCACCAGCTTCCGCTCCCACCAGATCAGGAGGAGCACCGACACCAGCAGGCCGGCGAAGACGAGGACCACGCGGGACAGGAGGAGGACCCAGTCCAGCCAGTCCATCAGGAGGCCACCTCCTCGACGCCCCGGGCCTCCGCCTCGCCCTCGCCGCCAGCGGGAGCCACCGAGACGGGGACGTGGAACCGGCCGGAGAGGAGCGTGTTGGCGGCCAGGCCCGGGTTGTTGAACGGCACGAACGCCGATCCCCGGGCCACCGTGGACGTGATCCGGACCGGGAGGGTGGCCTCCCCGGCGAGCGACGCGACCCTGGCCCGTCCGCCGTCCTCGAGGCCGAGCCGCTCCGCGTCCTCCGGGTGGACCTCGAGGGTGACGGGCTCCTCCAGGGCCTCCTTGAGCTCGGCGGCCCCCCACGACAGCCGCCCCTCGTCGACGAGCAGCGGGTAGGTGAACAGGACGAGGTCCTCGCCGGTCTCCCCCAGGGCCGGCCCGGCGGAGCTCCGCCCCGAGGGACGCCAGTCCACCTCGCGGGGGCCGAGCAGCTCCCCCATCTCCTCGTGGAGCGAGTCCAGCGAGTCGAAGCCGAGCTCGCCCCCCAGGGCCCGGGCCAGGCCGGCGAAGATCTCCCAGTCCGGCCGGGCGATCCCGGGCGCGGCCCGGACGGGCCGGAGCCTCTGGCCCCTCCCCTCCCAGTCGGAGTAGTGCCCGTCCTTCTCCAGGTAGGCCGCGGCGGGGAGGAGGGCGTCAGCGTAGATGGCCATGGCATCCGAGGAGATGTCCTGCACGACCTTGTGGGGCACGTTCTCCAGGGCCCGGCGGGCCAGGGCGGCGTCCGGGAAGTCGCGGAGCGGGTCCACCCCGACCAGGAACAGGACGTCGATCTCCCGGCGGGCCGCGGCCTCCAGGATCGCCGCTCCGTCCCGTCCCGGCCCGTCGGGGAGGCTGCCCTCCGGCAGGCCCCAGGCCCGCTCGACCTCGGCCCGCTCCCCGGCGTCGGCCACGCGGCGGCCTCCGGGCAGGAGCCCCGGGTGGACCCCGGCCCGGAGGGCTCCCCGGTCGTTCGCCCGGCGGGCCAGGAACGCGAACCTCCCCCCCACGCCGGCGGCCAGGGAGGCGGCCCGGCCGACGCCCCCGGCCGCCTCGGCCAGGCGCGGTCCGGCCAGCACCACGGCGCCTTCCCCGGCCGCCTCGAGCGCAGCCCGGGCCCTGCCGAAAGCGTCGCCCTCGCCGCGGGCCCCGGCGATCCGCTCGAGGAACCCGGCCTCCGCGCCCGGCGGGCAGAGCACGTGCTCGGCCACGTCGTGGAGCCGGGTCCTCCGGGCGTTCAGGACGAACACGGCCGCCCCCCGGCGGGCCGCCTTGCGGATCCGCAGGTGGAGGATGGGGAGCTCCTGCTCGGCGTCCAGCCCGACCACCAGGATGGCCCCGGCCCGCTCGACGTCGCGGTAGGTGATCGTGACCGACGCGGCGGCCGCCCGCTCGACGGCCTCGGGCACGTCGCCGGACCGGTACCTGCGGTGGTCGAGGTCGTTGGTCCGGAACACGGTCCGGGCGAGCTTGGACAGGGCGTAGTAGTCCTCGTCCATCAGCCGGCCACCGGTGAGGAAGGCCACCCGGCCGGGACCGTCCTCCAGCCAGGTCCCGACCCGGGCGAATACCTCCCCGAACGATGCGGGCTCGAGCCCGGGGTCCCGGAGGAGGGGATGGGTGAGCCGGGTCGGCGCGTCGGCGAACCTGAACGCGAACCGGCCCTTGTCGCAGAGCCAGGCGTCGTTGACCTCGTAGCTGTCCCTGGCCAGGTGGCGGACGACCTCGCCCCGGCGGAGGTCGACCCTCAGGTTGCAGCCGGAGGCGCAGTGGGGGCACACCGTGTCGGCGGTCTTCAGGTCGAACGGCCGGGCCACGAACCGGTACGGGACCGCGGTCAGGGCCCCCACGGGGCAGATCTGGATCGTGTTCCCGGAGAACGGGGAGCGGAAGTCCTCGCCCGGCGCGATCGAGACCTGCTCGGCGGCTCCCCGGTCGAACAGCTCGATGAACCGGTCGCCGGAGATCTGGTCGCAGAACCGGGTGCACCTGGCGCAGAGCACGCATCGCTCCCGGTCCAGGGCCACCAGCGGGGAGAGCGCGATCGGCTTCTCGAAGGTCCGCTTGGGCTCGACGTAGCGGCTCTCGCCCGGTCCGAACGCGAGGGCCTGGTCCTGGAGGGGGCACTCCCCTCCCCGGTCGCAGATCGGGCAGTCCAGAGGGTGGTTCAGGAGGAGGAACTCCAGCACGGCCTCCTGGGCCTCCCGGGCCTGCTCGCTGGTGTTCTGGGTCCGGACGACCATGCCGGGGGCCACGGGGGTCGTGCACGAGGTCATCAGCTTGCGCTGCCCCTCGACCTCCACGTAGCACTGCCGGCACGCCCCGACCGGGTCCAGCAGCGGGTGGTCGCAGAACCGGGGGATCTCGATCCCGAGCTGCTCGGCGGCCCGGATGATCAGCGTGCCCTTCGGCACGGCGACCTCCTTGCCGTCGATGGCCAGGGTGATGATCTCGGGGGGGCGCGCGCTCACGGAAGGACCTCGGAGACGAGGATCGAGCGGCCCTCGGCCCCCTCCCGGCCCGTGGCCCGCGCCAGGGGCGGCCGGTCGGTGAACGGGCAGCGCCGCTCGGTGACGTGGGCCTCGTACTCCTCCCTGAAGTGCTTGACGGAGGAGGCGATCGGCGACACGGCGCCGTCGGCCAGCGCGCAGAACGCCTTGAACAGGATCTTGTCGCCGACGTCGGTGAGCAGGGGGA
>JACQTL010000066.1 GCA_016210805.1 Actinomycetota bacterium
GGCGCGGTGGAGCACCACCTCCCGGGCCTCGGCGGTCTCGGGGACGCAGTAGACCTCTTTATCGTGCTCGAAGACGTACGGGTAGGAGGCGTGGACCGGGAGGGCCAGGGCCGGCCGCGGCCTCCCCGCCGGCCCGTCGGGCCCGGCCTCGATCGCGTCGATCCGCCCCCGGGCCGCCCGCTGGTCGTAGTGCTCGACCAGCACCGTGAGCGCCTCGCCGGGGACCGCGAACGGGTCGGCCACGTACGTCCCCCGGCGGGGCTCGGGCAGCCACCGGACGTCGTCGGTGGCCGGCCGTTCCAGGAACGAGGCGATGGGCCGCTCGGCCACCCCGACGTTCCACTGGTCGGCCCGGAACAGGCCGCGGAGCTGGGCCCGGACCCACCGCCCGGCCTGCCGGAGGAGGAACCGGGCCATGCGGAGGTTCCCGGGGTTCCGGTGGACGGGGGCCGACGACCTGGTGGGAGGGGCGTCCAGGTACCCGGCCACCCCGCTCCGGACGTCGCGGCACACCCTGGCCGGCCAGTCGGCGCTCCCCAGGTAGGCCTGGTCGCGGTTGCGCACGTACGAGTGGCGGACCGTCCGGAACCACCCCCTGTGCAGCACCACGCCCCCGTCGAGGCGCTCGGTGAGCCGCTGGAGCATCGACCCGGTCACGGGATCGTCGGTGGCCACCTCCCAGAAGCAGGGCGGCCCTCCCCGATACCGCTCCTCGTCGTCGTGGTGGAACGACCACACGCCGTACCGGGCCGCCTCCAGGATCTCCCCGCGGATGATCCCGAACGCGAAGCGCAGGACGAAGTCGAGGTCGTGGCGGCGTATCTCGGCCAGGTCGTCCTGTCCGAAGTGCTCCGAGAACCTCCCCCGCCGTTCCACGACGCAGTCCAGCCGGGGGACGCCGGCCAGCATCGCGGAGAGGTCGACCGGGCGGGTGGCCGCCGAGCGGGGGGCGAGGACGAGCCGTCCGTAGGCCTTCCACAAGAGGTCCGAGCGCAGCAGGCGCCGCCCCGGCCGGCCCCGGGCCCGCGGAGGCCGGGCGTCCACCACGAGGAGGGCCGGCTCGGCGAGCCCCGCCAGGTCCTCCAGGCACCGGGCCTGCCACGCCGGGAACGTGGTCCCGGCGCACATCACCCCGAACCGGAGGGGGTGGCCGGCGCCCGTCCCGTTCCCCGGCCCGGCGGGCTCAGGCTCTTTCATCGGCCGGCCGATACCCGGAATGGTTGACCCTGCACGGGGCCGGAGCCTAGCATCGGACGGTCTTCCCGACCCCTTCCGACCACATATCGAGGAGCCCCTGTGAGCACCGAGATCCCGAGCGGCGCGGACCTCTCCATAGACCCCCTCCACCGGCTGGCCGAGCGGATCCGCGCCAAGGAGGCCCGGGTCGCCGTGATCGGCCTGGGCTACGTGGGCCTGCCCCTCCTGGTCGGCCTCGACCACGCCGGCTACCCGACCCTCGGCGTGGAGGCCGATCCCGAGAAGGTCGGCTCCCTCCAGGAGGGCCGGAGCTACATCGTGGACATCACCGACTCCGAGGTGGCCACCCTGGACCGGGCCGAGTTCTCCGCCGATCCCGACGCGCTGGCCCGGGCCGACGTCCTCCTGATCTGCGTGCCCACCCCGCTCACGGACCACGTCCCCGACCTGTCCATGGTCCGGCGGGCCGCCGAGTCGGTGGCCCGGTCCCTGACCCCGGGGAAGCTCGTGATCCTGGAGTCCACCACCTACCCGGGGACCACCGAGGAGATCGTCCGGCCGATCCTCGAGACCTCCGGCCTGGTCGCCGGCGACGACTTCGCGCTGGCCTACTCGCCGGAGCGGATCGACCCCGGCCAGGGAGCCTGGCGCCTGGAGAACACCCCCAAGGTCGTGGCCGGGCTCACCGAGCGGTGCCGGGACCTCGCCGTGTCCCTCTACGCCGAGGTCGTCCGGGAGGTCGTGACCACGTCCTCCCCCCGCGAGGCCGAGATGGCCAAGCTCGTGGAGAACACGTTCCGCCAGGTGAACATCGCCCTGGTGAACGAGCTGGCCATCCTGGCCAAGGAGCTCGAGGTGGACATCTGGGAGGCCCTCCAGGCCGCCGCGACGAAGCCTTTCGGGTACATGCCGTTCTGGCCGGGGCCCGGGGTCGGCGGGCACTGCATCGCGATCGACCCCTCCTACCTGTCGTGGCGGGCCGGGCAGCAGCTCGGGTACCGGATCGGCTTCATCGAGCACGCCAACGAGGTCAACAACCGGATGCCCTCCTATGTGGTGGCCCGGATCTCGGAGGCCCTGAACGACGTCGGCCGGCCGATCCGGGGGACCAGGGTCCTGGCCATCGGGGTCTCGTACAAGGCCGGGGTCGACGACCAGCGCGAGTCGCCCTCCCTCGCCGTGATGCAGAAGCTGAAGGCCAAGGGGGCCGAGGTCTCCTACCACGACCCCTACGTCGCCGAGGTCGCCCTGAACGGCGACACCCTGCGGTCGCTGCCCCTGGACGAGGCCACGCTGGCGGCCATGGACTGCGTGGTCGTCCTCACCGCCCACCCCGGGATCGACTACCGCTGGCTGGTCCGCCTGGCCTCGCTGGTGTTCGACGCCCGGGGGGTCACGTCGGGGATCGACGCCCCCAACGTCGTCCGCCTGTAGTCAGTCGGGGAAGCTCTAAACCATTTAGAGCTCTTCGTGAGCTAGTCAGTCGGGGAAGTCCGACGCCCGGGCGGCGTCCCGACGCTTCTTGCGGGTCCGGAGCTTGACGCGGAGCCGCCGCCGGGCCGTGCGGACCTGGAACCAGGCGATCCGCGCCCAGGCCCGGAGAGCCGCCGCCACGCTCCCCGTCCCCGCTCTCGCGTAGCCGCTCTCGACGAGCTCCCGGCCGGCCACCGCCTCGAACTCGGCCACGTCGCCGGGGGGCATCTGGGTCCGCCAGTCGCGCAGGCCCTTGGTGGGGGGCATGGCGATCCGGGTGTGCATCCGGCGCTGGCCCTCGGGGACCCGCTCCAGGGCCCGCTCGTCGTGGTGGAGCATCACCGGGTCGAACCCCAGGTCCAGGAACCCGGCCAGCCGCCGGAGGACGGCCTCGGGCTGGTCCAGCAGCTCCTCGTACCGGACCTCCATGAACCGCTCCGGACCGACCAGCCGCCCCCCGGCCCGCCCCCGCCTGATCTGGGCCCGCCACTCCAGGGCCGGCGTCGCCGCCCGCCGGTGCAGGCGGCCGAGGTCGATCATCGACAGGGCCACGTCGCGGCCGTCCCTGACCATGTTCACGAACCGCCCGTCCGGGAACAGGCGGTCGAGCAGGGGGATCTGCTCGACGTAGCGAGGGGTCTTGTCGCCCCACCGCGGCTTCCCGGCGAGGCGGGCGTAGGCGCGGTACGGGGTCCGGACCGCCTCGGAGAACGCCGGCGCCGGCCCCAGGGCCTCCAGCTCGTCGCGGACCCGCTCGATGGGGAGGTCCCAGGTCCGGAAGCGCACGTCGGCGGCGAGGTCCCCGAGGAGCTCGTCGGGGCGCTCGACCCGGTCGGCGTCGCCGTACCGGGCCCGCCGCCTGAAGAGCAGCGGGATGAAGTGCGACTCGGGGGGGATGGCCACCTCCGGGTGCCGGTCGAGCATCACCCGCAGGAGCGTGGTCCCCGAGCGGGCCGCGCTGACGATGAAGAAGGGCCGCTCGAGAGGGCTCGCTTCCACGACCGGCGCCTCCTCCGGGCCGGGGGTCACTCCCGGACGGAGATCGTCACGGACTCGATGTAGGCGAGCTCCGTGGGGGTCTCGGCCTCGGTGGTCCCCTCCTCACCCACCGGGACGGACTGGATCTCCCGGGCGATGTCGAGGCCCTCGACGATCTTCCCGAACACCGTGTAGTTCGGGGGGAGCTGGAGCCCCAGGTCCCCGGTGATCAGGAAGAACTGGCTCCCCGCGGTCCCCGGCCCGGCGTTGGCCATGGCCAGGGTGCCGACCTCGAAGTCGAGCCGGTTGAACGTCTCGTCGGGGATCGTGTAGCCGGGCCCGCCGTCCACGTCCCTCGCGCAGTCATCGATCCTCGGCCCCAGGCAAGTGGGATCGCCCGCCTGGATCGCGTCGATGCTGTTGGCGTCTCGGAAGCAGAGCTGGCCGTCGAAGTCGCCCTTGCGGGCCAGGAACACGAAGCTTTTCACAGTGTGCGGGGGCTGCCGGGGTAACAGCTCGATCTAGATCGTGCCGCACGACGTCTAGAA
>JACQTL010000058.1 GCA_016210805.1 Actinomycetota bacterium
GCTCGATCTCGTCGTTCACCTACGAGTCCTTCTCGATGTACGTGTCGGTCTGCGGCACGTAGGCCTCGGGCTGGTAGTAGTCGTAGTAGCTCACGAAGTACTCGACCGCGTTCTCCGGGAAGAACTCCCGGAACTCGTTGGTCAGCTGCGCGGCCAGGGACTTGTTGGGAGCGATGACCAGGGTCGGCTTCTGGATCCGCTCGACCGCGTGGGCGATCGTGAACGTCTTGCCGGTCCCGGTGGCCCCGAGCAGCGTGACGCGGTCCTCGCCGGCCAGGAGCCCCTCGGCCACCTCCTCGATGGCCGAGGGCTGGTCGCCGGAGGGCGCGAAGTCGGCGTGGACCTTGAAGGGAGGCATCCGGCCCCGATGCTAGCGCGCCCCTCGGACACGGGACCGCGTCGGTCCCGGCTGTGATGTATACTCCTTATGATGAGGCGTATACAGATATACCTCCCCGAGGACGTCGACGATGCCCTCGCCGCCGAGGCGGCCAGGCGGCGCTCCTCGAAGGCCGCCCTCATCAGGGAGTACGTCGCCCGGCACCTCCCCCCGCTGCCCGCCCTCCACGAGGATCCCGTCACGGCGATGATCGGGAGGTTCGAGGAGGATCCCGGCGGCGTGGACGAGGTGGTCTACGGACCGTGAGGTTCGCGGACACGAGCTTCTGGGTGGCCCTCTTCTACGCCCGGGACGCCCATCACGCCGAGGCCCGGGAGATGTGGCTCGCCAACGACGAGCCCATCGCCGTCTCGAACCACGTCCTCGGCGAGACCTGGACGTTCCTCCGCCGGCGGAGCGGCCACGCCGCCGCCGTGGAAGCCGTCGAGGCGATACGGAGCTCGCGGAGGGTCCAGGTCCTCCACTGCGCCCCGGACACCGAGGAGGAGGCCTGGCGGTGGCTGCGCCGCCGGCCCGAGCGGGCCTACTCCTTCGTCGACGCGTCGAGCTTCGCGGTCATGCGCCGCAAGCGGGTCCGGGAGGCCCTGGCCTTCGACGGCGACTTCTCGGCGGCCGGTTTCGTCGAGGTCCGGCCGACCTAGGCCTAGGCTAGGAGCCCATCCAGGCGTCGATGCGCTCCTGGACCTCACGGAGCCGGTTGACCACGCCCTCCAGCACGGCCACGGCCACGCTCGGGTTCTTGATCAGGAAGGGCTTGAAGTAGATCGACTTTATGACCATCGCCTCGGTCGGCTCGGCGGCGGTGACGGTGGCGGAGCGGCGGGCGTCGGACACCAGGGCCATCTCGCCGAAGAACGCGCCGGGGCCCAGCCCGTGCTCCCGGCCCCCGACCTCCACCCGAGCCTGGCCGGCCATGATCACGTAGAGCTCGGTCCCCTCGTCGCCCTTCTCGAAGATGGCCTCCCCGGCCCGGAAGGTCCGCCGCTCCCCGATCCGGGCGATCCGGTCCAGGTCCTCCGGGGTCAGCCCCTCGAAGAAGGGCACCTTCCTGAGGGCCTCGACCTCTTCCGGCAGCTCCTGCATGGCTCGCTCACCTCTTCCTCGATCGCTCGTTCCCGGGGCATGGTCGGGCATGCCCTCGGCGGGTGTCCAGTCCACCCCGCTCAGAGGCGCCCGGCGTCGATGATCCTCTGGAGGAACTGCTTGGTCCGCGGGTGCTGAGGCTCGGAGAAGATCCGCTCGGGCGGGCCCTCCTCCAGGATCGACCCGTCGTGGAGGAAGCACACCCGGTCGGCGATGTCCCTGGCGAACCCCATCTCGTGCGTCGCGATCAGCATCGTCATGCCGGCCTCGGCCAGGCCCCGGATCACGTTCAGGACCTCGGCGACCAGCTCCGGGTCCAGCGCGCTGGTCACCTCGTCGAGGAGCATGATGTCCGGCCCCATCGCCAGGGCCCTGACGATGGCCACCCGCTGCTGCTGCCCGCCGGACAGGCGGTCGGGGAACTCGTCGGCCTTGTCCTCCAGGCCGAACCGCTCCAGCAGTACGTGGGCCTCGGTCACCGCCTCGTCCCTGGACTTCTTGAGCACGCGGATCGGGGCCAGCGTGATGTTGCGGAGCACCGTCATGTGCGGGAACAGGTTGAAGGCCTGGAACACGATCCCGATGTGCCGCCGGATCCGGTTCACGTCGACGCCCTCGGCCGTGATCTCCTCGCCGTCCACCACGATCCGCCCGCTCTCGATCGGCTCCAGGAGGTTCACGCACTTGAGCAGGGTGGACTTCCCCGAGCCCGACGCCCCGATCAGGCAGATCACCTCGTGGGGGGCCACGGACAGGTCGATCCCCCGCAGCACCTTGAGGTCCCCGTACGCCTGGTGGACCTCCTCCATGAGGATGGCCTCGCCGCTCAGAACGCTCCCCCCGCCCTCCGCTTCCGCTGGTCCCTGGCGATCATGTAGTCGGTGAGCCGCGCCAACGGGATGGTCAGGGCCACGAACAGGATCGCCGCCACGACGAACCCTGCGAAGTTGAAGTACTTGGTGCTGTAGGCCTGCGCTCGCCGGACCCCCTCGACAAGGCCGATTGCCGCCACGAGCGCGGTGTCCTTCTGGAGCCCGATGAAGTCGTTCAGCAGCGGGGGGATCACCCGCCGGATGGCCTGGGGCAGCACGACGTGGCGAAGGGCCTGGCCCCTGGAAAGCCCCAGCGAGCGGGCGGCCGCGGTCTGGCTCTCGTGGATGGACTCGATGCCGGCCCGGTAGACCTCGGCGACGTACGCGGAGTACACGAGGGTGAGCGATATGACCCCGTACTGGAACTGGGACAGCCCGGAGATGCCGGCCAGGGACAGCCCGGGCAGACCGAAGGCCACGATGAACAGCACCAGCAGCAGGGGCATCCCCCGGAAGAAGTCGATGTAGGCGATAGTGACCAACCGGATCGGGAAGAACGCCGGGCCGGGAAGGCTACGCAGCACCGCCAGGATCAGGGCGAACACGAGCACCAGGACCTCGGCCAGCAGGAACATCTGGACGTTGATCAGGAACCCCCGGGCCACGGACGGGAAGGCCCGGACCAGGTGCTCGGGGGAGAAGAACCCGCGCTGGACGAGCCGCGCCCCCGGAGCAGTGGCCAGGATCACCGCGATGATCGCGAAGAACGCGATCGTGCTGATGGTGGCGATGACGACTCCGCGCTTGCCCCCGAACACGCGGGAGCGCCGCGAGCCGCGAGGAGGGCCGGTCGCCCCGCCCGGCATACCTGCCTGGGCGATATCGGGCTCCGGCCCTCCCACGGCCACGTGCTCAGCCGGCTCCGGCTACGGCTCGAAGACCGGCAGGTCCACGCTCCCGGGGAAGTACTGGTCCTGGAGCTCGTCCAGGGACCCATCGTCCTTCAGGGCCTGGATCGCCGCGTCGATGCACGGCTTCAACGGGCTGCCGTCCTCCATGGCCAGGCCGTACTCCTCGTTGGTGATGAACTGGCCGATCACCTCGAGCGCGACGTCCTCCGAGCCGTCCCGGATCCCGACCGCGATCGGCACGTCGATGATCTGGACGTCGATCGTCCCCGCCTTCAGGGCCGCGGCCGCCGCGTCGGTCGTGTCGAACTGGCTGACCGCCTCGGAGAGCTCCAGGTTGGCCTCGATGTAGTCGAGCCCGGTGGTTCCCGCCTCGGCGCCGAACTTCGCGTCGGCGAGGTCGGCCACGCTGGTCGCGCCGGCGAACTCGCTGTCGGCCCGGACCAGGATGCCCTGGTTGGCCTCGAAGTAGGGCGCGCTGAAGTCGACGGAGTCCTCGCGCTCCTCGGTGATCGTGATCTCCGAGACGCCGACGTCCCAGGTCTTGTCGCCGGGGGCGTAGAGCTGGTCGAAGGCGATGTTGACCCACTCGACGTTCTCGACGCCCATCTGGTCGGCGATCGCGTCGATCATCTCGCCCTCCGACCCCGTCGGGTCGGCCTGCTCGCCGATCAGGAACGGCTCGTAGTAGGGGAACTCGGCCGCGACGGTGAGCGTCCCCTCGGTCTTGAGCGGCGGCGGGTCGCAGCCCTCCGCCACCACGCCGTCCCCGCCGCCGTCGCAGGCGGCGGCGACCACGGCGAACGCGAGCAACGTTACGATCAGTGGTCTCCGCACGAGCGTCCCCCCTCCTGGGTCCTCGTTAACTCGTCGAGGCCGAAGCCTAGCCTCAGGTCCGAGCCCCTGCAAGACAGGCTACCGGCGGGGCTCCCACCTGAAGTACCGGACGGCCAGGACCAGTCCGCCCACCGCCCACATCCCCATGACCAGGAGGTCCCAGGGCCGGAACGCGCTCCGCCCGGGGAACGGGAAGTACGAGGCCAGCATGGCGTCCGAGAAGTGGCGCACGGGGAACAGCCGGGCCAGCCAGTCCAGCCAGGCGGGGAGCTCGGCGGGGTCGTAGGGGATGAACACCTGGGAGATGAAGAGAAGGGGCAGGATCGTCGCGTTCACCACCGCGGGGGCAGCCTCCGCGTTGGGGATCAGGGCGGAGACGGCCAGGCCCAGGGTGCAGAACGTGGCCGCGCCGACGGCCAGGGTGGCCAGGAACGCGGGGAGGGTCGACGTGGGCACCTCGGCGTCGTAGAAGGCCGCCCCGAACGCCACCACGATCGCGACCAGGAGGATCGCGATCGAGACGGCGTGGGCGATCCGCCCGGCCAGGTAGGCTCGGCCGGGGATCGGCGAGCCCCGGATCCGCTTGAGGACCCCCGAGTCCCGCTGGAACGTCACCGACATCCCTATGTTCGTGTAGCAGGCCGTGATCACCGAGAACACCGCGATCAGCGGCACGTACACGGTCGACGTGGAGATGGTCCCGTGGGGCCCGAGGTCCACGGTCCCGCCGCCGAAAAGCACCGTGAAGATGACCAGGAACATCAGCGGGAACGCGAACGTGAAGAAGGCGGAGGCCGGGTTCCGCCAGAAGGCCCGGTTCGTGAACCGGACCTGGCGGAGGACCAGGCGCAGCTCACCCCTCGCCATCCGCCCCCTCCCCCTCGTCCGCCGCCGCGCCGCCCGTGATCTGGAGGTAGACGTCCTCCAGCGAGGGCCGGCGGACCTCGAGCCCCTCGAGCTCGAGGTCCCTCGCCACGGCCCACCCGGTCAGGTCGTGGAGGACCCGGGTGGGCTCCGCCGTGATGAGCTCCACCCATCCCTCGCCGCCCCGCACGGCCTCCTCGGCCAGGGAGGGGGGCAGGCCCGCCTCCTCCGGGGCCCGGAACCGGACCACGGTCTCGGCCAGGTGCCTTCCGGCCAGGGTGGCCGGAGGGCCCTCCGCGACGATCTCTCCCCGGACGATCACGCCGACCCGGTCGGACAGGGCCTGGGCCTCGTCCATGTAGTGCGTGGTCAGAAGGATCGTCTTCCCGAGATCGGCCAGCCCCCTGACCAGGCCCCAGGCGTTCCTCCGGGCGGACGGGTCGAACCCCGTGGTCGGCTCGTCCATGAACAGGAGCGGTGGGTCACCGGCCAGGGCCACGGCCACGTCGAGCCGGCGCTGCTGGCCACCGGACAGCCGGAGGACCCTCGTGTCCCGCTCGGCGGAGAGCCCCACCAGCTCGAGGACCTCGTCCGCCGACCGGGGGGCCGGGTACGCGGCCCGGTACTGGTCCACGGTCTCGGCCGCGGTCAGGTACGGGTCGAGGCCGGCGGACTGGAGCACGATCCCGACCCGCTCCCGGAAGTCCCGTTCCCCTCGCGCCGGGTCGAAGCCCAGGACGGAGACGTCCCCGGCATCTCGCCGGCGGTGGCCCTCCAGGATCTCCACCGTGGTCGTCTTCCCGGCCCCGTTCGGCCCGAGGAGGGCGTACACCTCGCCCTCCGACACGGAGAAGTCGACCCCCCGAACGGCCTCCACCGCCCCGTAGGACTTCCTGAGCCCACCGACCTCGATCGCCGCCGCCACCGGTCCCCTCCGCCTCAGATCGGCTGGCGGCCGGAGAAGCCGGTCTCCGGCGGGTGCCACCAGCCGACCCGGTCCTCCCCCAGCTTCCAGCACAGGAACACGGGCCGGCCGTCCCGCTCGGCCGGGAAGTCGATCAGGCCGTTCTCCGCGTCCCGCAGGACGATCCCCTCCCGGGCCAGCCACTCCGTCTCGGCGCGGAGGACGCGCAGCGACTCCCAGTAGGCGCTCCCCTCCCGCCCGCCGCCGTTTTTCACCGCACCGGCCCGGACCCGCTCCCCGGAGCGGATCACCACGTCGCGGGCCTCCCGCAGCCGCTCCAGCCGGGGCACCAGGTCGGGCAGCATGGCGTCGGCCTCCTCCCTGGTGAACCGCCGCTCCTCGCTCACCGGTGGCTCACCGGCCCAGGACCCCGGGGAGCTGGTCCATGGACGTGATGCGGATGCAGTCGGCGTCGGCGTGCCGGTCGCGGCGGTCGATCAGGACCGCCGTCATGCCCATCGCCGTGGCCGGCTCGACGTCGAAGGTCAGGTTGTCGCCGACGTAGGCGGACTCCGCGGCGGTGACACCGGCCCGTTCGAGGGCCAGCCGGAAGATGGCCGGGTCGGGCTTCTCCACGCCCTCCACCCCGGAGATCACCCGGACGTCGAAGAACCGGGTCAGGTCGAGCGACTCCAGGAG
The DNA here is from genome assembly GCA_016210805.1 of Actinomycetota bacterium. GTDB lineage: Bacteria > Actinomycetota > UBA4738 > UBA4738 > JACQTL01. The sequence continues at coordinate 6,508 of JACQTL010000058.1, forward strand.
CATCTCCAGCCACTCCTCGAAGTTGGAGATGAGGCCGAGCTCCAGCCCGTCGGCCGCGAGCTTCTCGAGGACCGGCGGCACGTCGTCGAACACCCGGTAGTTCGCGACGTCGGTGAAGGTGGCGTACAGCCGCTCGGCCAGCCGATCGGTCCAGGGCAGCTCGAGCTGCTCCAGGAGGATGCGGTAGACCGACGCCCAGAAGGCCCGCGAGCGCTCCCGCGACGTCGACCAGAGCTCCCCGTCCCTGGCGGCCCGGGTGAACCTCTCGGCCACCGGCTGCAGCCGCTCGACGACGGCCTCCGGCGCCACGCCGTGTCCCTCCTCCGACAGGACCCTGGACAGGAGCTCCGGGAAGGAGGGATGCGGGTGCACGAGGGTCTCGCCCGCGTCGAAGAACACCGCCCGGTAGGTCACTCGTCCGGATGATATCGAGGCAGCCGGGTCCCTCCACCGGGCTCGCGGGCCCGGAGCTCCAGGTCCCCCCACAGGGCGTCCACCCTGGCCCCGAGCTCCTCCACGGTCCCGTCGTTCGCGATGACCACGTCCGCCACGCGAGCCTTCTCCTCGTCGGGGAGCTGGGCGGCGATCCGCTCCTCCGCCGCCTCCTCGGTCATCCCCCGGGCCGCCACGACCCGGGCGACCTGCTGCTCGCGGGGCGCGGTGACCAGCACCACGACGTCGCACGCCTCCTGGAGCCCCGCCTCCACCAGGAGCGGGGCGTCGAACACGACGATCCGGTCGGTGCCCGCGAGGGGGGCGAGACCCTCCCGGAGGAGCCGGAAGACCTCGGGGTGGACGATGGCCTCCAGGGCCAGGCGGGCCTCCGGATCGGCGAATACCCGGGCGGCCAGGGCGGCCCGGTCGATCGAGCCGTCCCTGGCCAGGACCTCGGCGCCGAACCGGTCCACCACCCGCGAGTGGCCCCTGGTGCCGGGCTCCACGGCCCGCCGGGACAGCACGTCGGCATCGAAGACCACCGCCCCCCGCTCCTCGAGCAGGCCGGACACGGTGGACTTGCCGGACCCCAGCCCCCCGGTGAGCCCGACCAGGAGCACGGCGGCCTCAGCGGGCCCCGGGGCGGGCCGGCGGGGCGCTCTGGGAACGGATGGAGCGCTGGGCGATGCCGGAGGGCCTACTCCCGACCCTCACGGCGCTTCAGGTCCTGGAGGATGGCCTCGAGGGTGACGTCCTCCTCCGGCTCCTCGGCCGGGGCGGGCTCCTCGGGAGCGGGGACGGGTGCTGGGGCCTCCTCCTCGGTCGGGGCCTCGGCCGCAGGCTCCACGGCCGCAGGCTCCTCCGAGGCGGCGACCTCCTCCGGGGCAGCGACCTCGTCGGGGGCGGCCGGCTCCCGGACCGCCGCGACCTCCGGGGCTTCCGCCTCCGCCTCCGGCTCGATCGTGGCCTCCAGGTCCTCCGGCGTCCCCTCGGAGCCGGCGGCCTCCGCCCGCGCGAGGGTCTCCTCGGTGGCCGGGGCCGGCTCCGGGGCGACCTCCGCCACCTCCGCGGAGATCTCCCGGGTCGTCTCGGCCTCGATCTCGGCCTCGGGGACGGGCATCTCGTGGTCGCCGACCTGGCGCATCGACAGGCTGATCCGCCGGCGGGACACGTCCACGTCGATCACCTTGACCCGGACCTCGTCGCCGACGTTCA
>JACQTL010000061.1 GCA_016210805.1 Actinomycetota bacterium
AGGATTACTCGATCCTGAAGCAGGACGATCAGTGGGTGCAGGAGAACCTCGGTATCGAAAGCGGCCAGTGACCCATGGCGGAATCCACTTTTCTAGATTCAACTGAACTGGTGCTCAACATGGGGCCCCAGCACCCCTCCACGCACGGGGTCCTCCGCCTGGTCCTGGAGCTCGACGGCGAGGAGGTCGTCTCCTGCCGGCCCGTGGTCGGCTACCTCCACACGGGGATCGAGAAGAACTGCGAGTACCGCACGTGGCAGCAGGGCGTGACCTACGTGACCCGCATGGACTACCTGTCCCCTTTCTTCAACGAGATGGCGTACTGCATGGCCGTGGAGCGGCTCCTCGGCATCGAGGCCCCCGCCCGGGCTCGGGTGATCCGGGTGATGGTCTGCGAGCTGAACCGGATCGCCTCGCACCTCGTCTGGCTGGCCACGAGCGGCCTGGAGCTGGGGGCCATCTCCGTGATGCTCTACGGGTTCCGGGAGAGGGAACGGATCCTGGACATCTTCGAGATGATCTCCGGGCTCCGCATGAACCACGCCTACATGCGGGTCGGTGGCCTGGTCATGGACCTCCCCGACGGGGCGGAGGACCGGGTGCGCGGCTTCCTCGGGGTGATGCCCGGACGGATCGACGAGTACGAGGACCTCCTGTCCGGGAACCCGATCTGGCTCGAGCGGATGAAGGGCGTGGGTCGCCTGTCCGCCGACGATTGCCTCCGCCTGGGGATCACCGGGCCGATCCTCCGGTCGGCGGGCGTCCCCTACGACGTGCGGCGGGCCAACCCTTACGCCGGCTACGCGGACTTCGAGTTCGACGTGCCCACCCGGACGGAGGGCGACTGCTACGCGCGGTACGAGGTCCGGATCGCCGAGATGCGCGAGTCCCTCGGTATCGTCCGCCAGTGCCTGGACGCCCTCCCCGGGGGACCGGTGATGGTCGAGGACCCCAAGGTGCGGTGGCCCGCCCAGCTCTCGGTGGGCCCCGACGGGATCGGGAACTCCGAGGAGTACGTGAAGCACATCATGGAGGAGTCGATGGAGGCCCTGATCCATCACTTCAAGATCGTGACCCAGGGCTTCAGCGTCCCGGCCGGCGAGGTGTACCAGGTCGTCGAATCGCCCCGCGGGGAGCTCGGCTACTACGTGGTCTCCGACGGCGGGAACCGTCCCTACCGGGTGCGCGTCCGGGACCCCTCCTTCGTGAACCTCCAGGGTCTCCCCCCGATGCTGGAGGGCGCGCTGGTCGCCGACGCCGTGGCCTGCATCGCGAGCATCGACCCGGTGATGGGCGGGGTGGACCGGTGAGCGTGCTGACCCCCGAGCTCCGCCGGGAGTCCGAGGAGATCGCCGCCAGGTACCCGACCCGCCGGTCCGCGCTCATGCCGCTCTTGTACCTGGTCCAGTCCGCCGAGGGGTGGGTGTCCCGCGAGGGGCTCCAGGAGGTGGCCGACGTCCTGGGGATCACCACCGCGGAGGTGGAGGCCGTGGCCACCTTCTACACGATGTTCCGGCTCGAGCCGGCCGGGAGGTACGTGGTCTCGATCTGCACGAACCTCTCCTGCGCGCTCCGGGGCGGGAAGGCCCTGTACGAGCGGGCCCACGAGCTCATGGGGCCCGGCGCCGAGCAGGTCACCGAGGACGGCATGCTCACGCTCCACGAGGAGGAGTGCCTGGGGGCCTGCGACGCCGCCCCGCTGGTCCAGGTGAACTTCGCGAACTACGATCGGGTGACCGAGGAGGGGCTCGCCGAGCTGATCGAGGCCCTCCGCCGGGGCGACCCGCCTCCGCCCTCCCGCGGCGAGCACCCCGGCGACCTCAAGGCCACCTCCCGCCTCCTCGCCGGTCTCGGCCCCGAAGGAGCGTCAGAGTGAACGCCCGGTCGCTCGTCGGCGCCACGATCAGGTGGTCCCGCTCTCATGGCGCGCTCCGGCTTCATGGCGGACGGGCCCCAACCCGTTCCCGCAAGTTGAGCAGGCGTCGGGAGAGCGAAGAGATGGCGGTCCGTTCAACTTGCTCCACGGGGCCCTCCCGCCCGCCAGCGCCGGCGCGCCAGCACCGCCATCTCGACATCGGCGGGACCGGGCCCGTGCGTCCGCCACGACACCCGGTGCCGGGCGCGCGGGAGGGGGTTCGGCAGAGGGGGGCCTCTGACCGAGGCGGAGCCGAGGGAAGGAGCGGAGCGTGCCCCCCGGCGCCGG